>JBHHUV010000036.1:0-13261 GCA_046754005.1 Phycisphaerae bacterium
GTCGTCAAATTTCTGGAACCGTTGGGAATTGCGATTCTCGGTGGCGATGTCTTGCAACGAAAAAACGACATCGTCCAATATACATACGATAACTGGTATGTCGCAAACAAGGATTCTGGAAGCGATTGGCAGGAGTACGTAGCGCTGTCATGCAAAACCGCGCAAGATTACATCACTAAGTACCCTGAGGGAAATCGGATTATATATTATGCTGCGGTCATGGCGTCTTTGGAGATCTACCAACACCTGCCAGACCATTGACGGATGTAAGGAATGTTCCACTCTACCATTATTCTGTTATGCAATTCGATAGGGTTATTCTTAGTGGATTGCACTCTGGGCCCGGCCGGTAATCAAACACGGGTCGACGAGAGAGACAACCTGGGCAACATCATCCGAACCGTGGTTTATGACTATGACGCCCTCTATCGCCTCACCCACGAGGCCATCACCTTCCCGACCAATTCGGCCAAGAATCGGACGACGGATTCCACCTACGACAAGGTCGGCAACCGGCTCCAGATGGTAATCAGGATGGTCGGGCAGACGCCCAGTTGCACAACCACTGTCGAATACCAATACGACCCCCTGGATCGCCTGACGCAGGAGACGCGGACGGTCATACTCGCCGCGGGCGAGTTCGACGATGGCCGCCATTACGCCGTCAACTTCGCCGATGGCACGCAGCAGGTCGTCGCCGCCCCGCGCCGGCGGCCGGAGCAAATCTATCGATGAAACCAAGGAGAGGCCATGAACAATAAACGATCATTCATATCGGCACTCGTCGCATCCGTGCTTTGCCTCGCCGCCTCGACGGCACAGGGGCAGGTCACCAACCCGGACTTCGAGATCGATCCGCCTCCGCTCAGCGGATGGACCGTGCAGGGCGCCGTGAGCCGCCAGGCGAACGGCGCCAACCACGCCGCCCTCTCCCTGGAGGCCGGTTCCGGCGGCCTGAGCCGCATCTACCAGACGGTCACGATCCCCGCGGGCACGGAGTGGCTCAGCTTCCGATACCGCCTCTTCACCGGCCCCACGGGCGATCCATCACGCCCCACGGCCTGCTCCCCAAAAACTGATCCATCATAGGGGGGATGGGCTTGTCGGTTGGGCGTGATAGGGCTCGCCACTGCCAAGGCATGATCCTTGGGGACCGTGCCTTGACAGTGCCACCCTTTTTGATCCCTGGGCTTGGGTATGCCATCCAGCGAGCTTGATCCAGCATCTGCATGCCCGCGCCTTGAGGCTTGGGCATGCCACCCGACCGCAGGCCGCAACCCGAGTGATCGGCATGCCTACCCGATCCCGAAGGCCTGGTCGTGTGAGCGTGGCACCCGCGAAATATTCGTGTGGCGAATGATGCGTACGGCAAGAGTCTTGCCCTCCAATTCGCGCTGAACCAGTCCGCTTGAGGAATCAGGCGGACCGGATTAGTATGCTGGCATGGAATAGCGGGGTTACAACAGGCTCCGGAGCCTGGGCTGTCTTATCGGCACTGGAATCACATCCGAAGTACCCTGTCCCTGACCGGCGAATCGTGAAGCCGGAACCAACCTGATGGATTGGAATCCCCGTCGATTCCGCCGTCCGAGTGAGAAGCCGAGCCTATGGCAAAATCCGAACCGATCGAAGTGGAAGCCTACGTGACTCAAGCCCTGCCGAACACGATGTTTCGTTTGGAGTTTGAACACGAGGGAAAGACGCACCAAGTATTGGGGCATATTTCCGGTCGGCTGCGCAAGCACTTTATTCGCATCCTGCCGGGGGACAAGGTTCGCGTTGAACTCAGCCCCTATGATCTGTCCCGTGGGCGGATCACCCGCCGGCTGTAATCTCTCCTTTCCCTTATTGAAAAATCGGCAGGTCTCGCTGGGCCGATTGCAATGGGAGGTGGGTTCGATCAGAGGACGATTTCTCTCCACCACGTTCGACCTGCCCTACTTGGCTGGTCGAGGGGGCGAACAACAAAGCAGAAAAATGGTGGGCGGTGCCCACCCAGCCCAACATGGAGGCGGATTATCCGCCTACTGTTGCCCGCCCATCGTCCGAAGAACGAAATGAGTCACGGCTCCCACAGATAAACCGTCAGGTCGATTCGGTCACTTGATGCATTCTTCGGTGTGATCCCTTCGTGCAACAGTCTTTCTCTCTGTTCGTTTGGGCCGGGGCCGGATCGGTCGCTGATTCGGCCGGTCGCGTTGACCACGCGGTGCCAGGGCACACCCTTGGCCAGGGGGGAATCTCGGAGGATACGGCCAACCAGGCGCGAACGACCGGGGAGACCGGCGGCCGCGGCTATGCGACCGTAGGTGCTGACGCGGCCCCTGGGGATTGAACGGATTACGGTGAGGATTCGCAGGTGGGCTTCGATGGGGTCGAGGTTGTCTTGGGGGCGTTTCCGTCGCATCCACGCCTTCCGATCATGGGTTCACGGCGTTGAGTGGTTGCTCGCCTCGGAGGACGGCGATCACATTGGCGGCGGCCCTATTCGCCATCTGTTTGCGTGTGTGGATCGTTGCGGAGCCGATGTGCGGCAGGAGGACCACGTTGTCCATTTCGAGCAGTTCGGCCGGGATAGCGGGTTCCTTGTCATAGACGTCGAGGCCCGCGGCGGCGATGCGACCATCGCGGAGGGCCTCTATCAGGGCGACGGGGTCTACGATCGGACCGCGGGCGGTGTTGATCAGGATGGCAGTGCGTTTCATTCTGTCGAAGGCGGTTTCATCGATGAGATGATGGGTTTCTTCGTTGAGCGGGACGTGGGGAGAGATGAAATCGCTTTCGGCGAGAAGCTCCGGGAGGGCGACCCGGGTTGCGCCGCATGATTCGATCGGCGTCTTGGGTTCGCGTGCGGCGTAGAGAAGGCGCATGTTGAACCCGGCGGCCCTTTTGGCGACGGCGGTTCCGATTCGCCCGGCGCCGATGAGGCCGAGCGTTTTTCCGTTTATATCCATTCCGAGGAAGTCCATCATTCCCCAGCCGCGCCAGGCTCCGGCTCGGACGAGGCGTTCCGCTTCGCCCAGGCGTCGTGCGGTGGCGAGCAGGAGCGCCCAGGTGAGGTCAGCGGTGGCCTCGGTCAGGACGTCAGGGGTGTTTGTGATGATGATGCCGAGTTCATGCGCTGTGGCGCGGTCGATGTTGTCGAAACCGACCGCACAGGTTGCGACCACCTTGCACCGGGGCGCGGCGGCACGGAGAACCGATCGATCGATCGAATCGGTGACCTGGCAGATGAGGGCGTCGTGTCTGGGTGCTTCGTCGATCAGCTCTTCGGTTCGGATTGGGCGAGCGTTGGGATTCATCCGGACAGCGAGGCCCGCGCCGGTCAGGAGGGCGATCCCTGAATCGGGAATCATTCTTGTGATGTAAACGGATGACTTGTGCATCAATCGATACTCAATGGTTTGATTGGCCTGGTCAGGCCCATCCAAGCCGAGGTTACTCCCAAGGCCCACGGCCTAACGACTGCGTCGTGAGACCGTGCCATCCCTCGAATCCTGTGCGACGAAGCACTGGGCTGTTGGCGGGACATCGTAGCTGCCGGGGGGATGGAGGGCTATACTACTCGCCGACTTGGCCGCGGAATTTTGGTATTCGTCATGCTCGGGCGGCCTCACGACAAAGCGAAGGTGTATGTTCAAGGGACTCGTCAAGACGCTCAGTGACGTGGTTGGCCGTGCCGAATGGACGGACCTGATTGAGCTGGTTCTGATCGGGGCGGCTGTGTACGCGACGATGCGGTTTCTCCGCGGTACGCGCGGGGCTCGGCTGCTGCGCGGTTTTATCCTGTTGCTGGTTGGCAGCACGCTCCTGCTGTACTGGGCGGCCAACATGTTCGATTTGGCGCGTATCCAGGTTCTGGGGCCCATTTTCATAGGGGCTTTGTTTCTCGTCGCACTGGTGGCATTTCAACCCGAGCTGCGCCGGGCGTTGATCCGTCTCGGGGCGGCGACGTGGATCGTGGAATCGACACAGGAGATGGATCGTGTGATCGACCAGGTCGTGGAGGCGGCGTCCTATCTATCGAAGAACAAGATCGGGGCGATATTGGCCTTCGAGCGTGCGACGGAATTCGGGGCGTTGGCGGAAAACGGTGTTGTGCTGGATGCGGAAGTCACGAAGCAATTGCTCACGACGATTTTCTGGCCGGGTTCGGCACTGCATGATATGGGCGTGATCATCTCTCAAGGGCGTGTTTCAGCGGCGGCGGTTCAGTTTCCGCTGACTGATTCCGATGAGATCAGCACATCGCTCGGATCCCGCCACCGCGCGGCGATCGGTCTTTCCCAGGAATCCGATGCCGTGGTACTGGTGGTGAGTGAGGAGACGGGCACCATCAGCGTGGTGCAAGGGGGTGAGATGCAGACAGGGTTGACACTGGAATCACTGCGGCAGGCGCTGAGAACGGAATTGGGGCGGCCGACGGCTGAAAAAAATGAGTAGACATTCGTTCACAACAGGTTTCGGTATTGCAGTTATTCAGGTGCCCGTGATACGGGTTAGCAGCGTTCGCCCTTCGCCCATTGTAGAACGGCACTTCCATTTGGACTGCTTGATGCATCGGCACACAGGCTGAGGCGATTGATCATGTCACGTGAAGCACATCCCATCTGGAGGAAGATCAACAACGCCGTGGTGGTGATCGTCATCACGTTTTTGATCTGGTTCGCGGCGGATCAGAATGTTCTGTTGGAACAGGATATCACCATTCCGATCCGTCTGACGAGCGGTCATCCGGATCGCTACGCCGGATTCTCCGAACCTCCTTATCAGAAGCAGGTGACGGTGAGGCTGAGAGGTCGTCGTCGTCGACTTCGCGAATTCAAGTCGCTTGTGGAAAACCAAAAAGTTTTTTATGTGAACGTAGGGTCCTCCAAGCCGACGAGTGCTTCGGTTCAATCACTCTCGACACTCGATGATATCGTCATGAAGATGGAGGCCTACCGAAAGTCGAAGCTGAGTGTCGTTGCTGTTCAGCCGAAGGTGTTGGGCGCGAGAATCGATCGAATCGTTCGGGTCGAAGGGGTGCCGGTGAAGATGGATGGCGGCGATTTGAAGGTCAGCGCTGATCGGTCCCCGAAAACCGTATCCGTCAGCCTGCCGGAGTTTGTGCACAGTCATTTCGGCGGCAACCTGATCGCTACGGCAGTTGCGGAGCAGATCATCCTTGCTTCAGAGGACGAGGAGGGAAGTTTTCAGGTGAGTGTTCCGTTGAGCCTGGCCGATCTGGATGGTTTCGATCCCATGATTCAACCGCGGTTTCAACCGCCGGAAGTGAACATCACGGGGCGTATCGAGGCGATGACCACGACCGCGAACAAGGGACCGATTCAGATCAAGTGGTATGTTCCGGACGACGTTCAAAAGGACTATGTCATCGTCAAGGAACAGGGGAGCCTTCGCGTGAATATCGATGTGACGGGCCCCAAGGATCGGGTCGACCTACTGGATCCTTCTGATATCAAGGGGATCGTCGAAGTGTTCGCGGCTGATCGGCCTGATACCGCACCCGTCGCAGAGATCACAAGATCCATTGAGTTTATCCTCCCCCCGGATTTTCCCGACTGTTCGCTGTCACCGAATTCGCAGATGTTTGAAGTTCGATTTCGTATCGAGCCTCGTTCTGGGAACATGAGTTCGGCCAGGCCGAGCTAGTCACGCAAACCTTTTCAAGTCGTCCGAATCGGCGGGCCATCGCGTCCCTCATTGTGGGTATTTCCGGTCTTGCGGGGCCGGGATGGGTCAATTATATTTCGGGTGTTCAAGTCCTGTGTGAACTGAATGACAGCGCTATATTTGGAGCGAATCATTGCTATCTCAAACCGCTCAATATGCCATGCGCGCCATGGCCTACATTGCTGAATATGGCAAGGAAGGCTCTGTATTGGCGAAGGATATCGCCAAGAAAACAGGTGTTCCGAGACAGTATCTATCGAGCATTCTGCGTGAGGCGGTCCGGGCCGGGCTGCTGAAATCCACTCGTGGGAAGGGCGGCGGCTTTCGGCTCGCGCGGCCGGATCATCGGATTCGCCTGCTGGACGTCTTCAAGCCGTACGACGACGTGAATTCCAAGACGGGATGTCCGTTCGGTCAACCGAAGTGCAGTGATGAGAAGCCGTGCGTTTTTCATGAGCACTGGAAGCCGGTTGCCGCAGCCTATTCGGCGATGCTTGAAGAGACGACTTTGGCCGATTTGGAGCCGGAACCGGCTCCCAAGCGAAAGAAACGCCGCAAGAAGCGATCCTGATCCCGGCCGGATGGCGTCAAGGTCATCAGGCTGCGTATCCTACCCATCTCACACTCTTCCCACCCGCTTTCATGTTCATCACAGTGGCGGTGGCCGCATCGCCACAGTTTTCGCAACCTTATAGCTGGCAGTAAATTAGACTGTATTCTGACTTGGATATTACATGACCTATTGGTGTGAATACATACATTGACGGGGTTCCGAACCGAAGGGCGTGTTGTACGGAAATCGCGAAGAGGGACCGATCGTATTTGTGAACGACGGGCTCCAAGTAGTGGATCGGATGATCCTGGACACCCGCACCCATCATGATCCACCTGTTTCACGGAATCAGTGGATAGATTGGAATTTTAGGCATTTTCACGCTTTTTTTCCTTGAGTGCCCGGTTATTGCCGTTAATCTCCGCGTACGTATCACTGTCTTCGGCCAAGGGGCCTATGTTTGAAACAACAGTCAGTGGTGTTATTTCATGTTTCTGTGATTATAAGGGAGAAATACGGATGTCTGTCGGTGATCAACTCATCTCGGAATTGATTAATCAGGTAGGGACGCTACTGAGTGCCTGGATCACGTCACTCTTCGGCGCCTTCGTTACACCATTCTTAACGGCCGTTGCCGGCATATTCGGGCTGTAATCCCGGATAATCGAGCTATTTCGCTCATATTCACAAGTTTGGCTGTTCATCCGGCACCCCCGAGGGATGTCATGCGGACAACATCAGATTCGCCGAACCTGATGTCACAGGTCTTAAAACTGGAGAATGCAATGCCAGCCACGCATCCGCGTAAGGCAATCGGTCTGCTGTTGGTTGTCGTCTTCTTGATCGTGGGCACCCGGCCTTTGATCGCGCAGGAGCAAGACGAGGGATTCGTTCGATTCCAATCCTCCGAAGAGAGTCAGGATCGGACAGACGCGTCCAAGATGGAGGAAACCACCGAGACCACAACGGTTGTGCGCGACGAGAGTGAGCCTCTGCCCGGTCCGAAGTACCTGAACCTCCGATACAACGAGGATTACAGCTACCTTGATGGCCCCGAGGACAGCTATCGCAAGGATTTCTTTGATCCGATTAAACGGATTCATCTGAACGAGGATTGGACACTCAGTATCGGCGGGAGCGTCCGTGCTCGGTTAGAGGCCGAGACCAACAAGGGCTTCGGTTCGACCGTGCGTGCTCAGGACACGTTTTTCCTGCACCAGTGGCGCGTGCATACCGATCTGAGGTATCGCAAGATCTTTAGGATCTTCTTCGAGGGCATTAATGCGCAGGCGGAGGATCGCGATCTGCGGTTGCTGGGTATCCATGAAAACCGATTCGATATCCACCAGTTGTTTATTGATGTGAAGCCGCTGGGGGAGAAGACACCGCTGACGTTCCGCGTGGGTCGCCAGGAACTTCAATATGGCAGCCAGCGGCTGGTCAGCCCGCTTGCCTGGGCTAATACCCGACGGCGGTTCGACGCCGTCAAGCTTTTCTACCAGCATGAGAAGTTTGATGTCGATGTTTTCTATGCGCGGCCCATACCCATTTCGGTCATGGAGGGTTTTGATCGTAAGCCGGATCACTACCGTGAGGAGCAACATTTCTACGGGCTCTACACGACCTACAAGGCCATCCCCGATCACTACATCGATATGTATTTCTTCGCCCTGCGCGATACCGGTGATTTAAGAAACGCGAACGGCCGCGTGGGGGATCTGTCTGTTTACACGCTGGGCGGTCGTGTCGGGGGCAAGACCGGCCCGTTTGATTATGAGGGGGAAATGGCCGGTCAATGGGGCAGCTTCGCCGGTGACAGGATTCATGCCTGGATGGGCACGATCGACGCAGGCTACAAGTTTTCCGATGTTCCGTGGAAGCCTCGGGTGGGGGTGGGTTTCGACTACGCCAGTGGCGACGACAATCCTCGAGACAATACGCACGACACGTTTAACCAGTTGTTCCCTTTCAGCCATTTCTATCTGGGTCTTATCGACGCGACGGCACGGCAGAATATTCTGGCGACCAATGTGAATCTGTCGTTCAAGCCCTGTAAGAAGATTACCACGCGTCTGGCGTGGTACACGTTCTGGAACGATGCGAAGCGCGACGCGCTTTACAACGCGGGTGGAGCGTCGACGCGGCGGGCGATGTTCGGCGGTGCGGGCCACGACATCGGCAACGAACTTGATCTGACGATCAAGTATAAGATCGATCTTCATCAGTCGATGCTGTTCGGCTACTCGCACTTCTGGGATAACAATTTCATCCAGGCGACGGGGCCGAGCCAGGATGCGGATTTTATTTATCTGCAATATGCATTTACGTTTTAGAAAAATGGTGGGGGGGGCCACCTTACACTGGCAACACAGCGCGGCCCCAGGTCGCAACCCAGGGGATCGGCATGCTTACCCGACCCAATAGGCCGGGTCGTGTAAGCATGTCACCTGAGCAGTTATTCCAACAGGACGGGATTGATTTCTCCCAAGCGGTCCAGATCTTTTCTCCGCATCCAAAGTTCCACGTCATCACGGTATCGTTGTCCTGGTTTCCAGATGTTGGTCGGGTAGGCTCCGTGGGCGAAGTAGAACGGCCCCCAGCGGGAATCGCCGGGACCGAGGGTGAGACCGAATCGATAGTCCTTATCGATGGGCGCCGTGCAGCGCCACACGAGCGTCAATCGTATGCACAGGTCGGATTGTGTGGGTTCGTCGATCGGAGTTCGCCTGAAGCCGACCAGTTCGATTCCATTGCCGATGTCGATTGATACGGGGTCGACACCTTCGGGCAATCGATCGGGGAGCAGTTCGCGTGCGAGGGGAGTGGGTTGATCGTCTCGGATGAGCATGACCAGGTGGTGGTTGGCAAACACGGGTTGATACGCGCCTGATCGCAAGGCTCGGGTGAGCGCGCCCCGTGGATCGCTGCCGTCCATGTTGTCCGCCTCGTGAATGATGATGACGTCGCCCAGTCGCTGGTCTCCCACCATCCAAAGGCGATCGGCGTCCAGAAAGTGGGCGGCGATACGATAGCTTGCGGTGATACTTGTATTGATTGGCAAGCTCGAACGGAGTTGAACGATTCGCTTGATCTCGGTTTGCAATATCGGGTGCGAGCTCGGCCGGGCGGGGTTGTTCGACAGGGGTCCTACACCCAGATAGAGATGGCCGAAAAGCGCCGCTGACAAGAGACAGATACCGGGTTGGAGTGATCGTATCAGAAGTGATGATTTACGGCCGTTCGTGCTGATTTCGCTCGATTGGGTGCAATCCGGCGTATCGTGAGCGGCGGCGGTTCTAAGGGCGATTCCATACCATCCTTCGATGGCTGCGAAGAAGAGGATTGCCACGATGGGGGCGACATATTGGAAACAAATGTTGTGCAATTCGACGTTTGAGATCAGCATCACTTCGATCAGCGCAGGTAGGGCCAGACAGGCCCACCGTCCATGGCGAAATGGCAGACCGGAGAGTGGGAGGATCAACGTCAAGAGGAAGGACAGGTTTATGAGAAGCAGTGGAGACAAGGCTTCGGTCTCGGTGATCATATTGAAGTGAAAGGCGATATGGGGATAGGGTTCGCCACGGTAATGGGGGACAATGACTGTGATGGCAAGGATCAGGTATGCCATTGCGAGGATACCGACACTCGCGCCGAGCACGCGGCGTCGCTCCGCCAGAAACACGATCGCTCCCCAGGCGGAGACGGTGAGTGCGAGATCTTCACGGATCAGCAGACAGAGGAGCATGCAGGCGGCAGCGGATCTCCAACGGCCCAAACCACCGAGGATGAGTCCTGAGATCAATAGTGGTGTTGCCAAATAGATCGCATGCAAGCCGTAACCTTGCGCTATGACCAGGCAACCATGCGCCGGTAGCAGAAGCCAGGCCAGGCCGGCGAGGGTCGCCGCGAAGTTGGATCCCATTCGACGTCGAACGTATTCAGTCACGAGGAGTGCCGGAGCGTTCAGGCAGAAGGCGGAGAGTGTGATCAGCAGAAAAAATGGATTCGCTCCGAGCTTACACAGGGGCACGAGTGTCCACAGGACAAAGAAGGCGTGTTCGCCCAGAATGGAGCGATCGAGGGAGTCGACCCAGAGGCCGCGGCCGGCTGCCGCGTTGTGCAGTGCCCGAGTAAAGAGTCCGATGTCTCGATATCCGAAGGAGAGGGATCGCCAGAGTTCCAGTTGCATCGAGATGTGCAGGGCGATCATGCTCATTGTGGCGGTGATGACGAGAATCCAGCAGCCACTGCCGGAGATTGTCGGAAGTCGGAGCCCGCCCGCCATCGGCCAGGCGCCGAAAACCAGCAGTGCCATCCATGCGTAGAGCAACCAGGGGCCGCGCGGTTCGAGCCAAAACTGGCACAGGGCGAGCAGACCGCCGGCTAGACCGGCGGTCCATACCTGTTGGATCCATCTTGCGGTGGTGTCCTTGGCGCATTGTTGAGTCCGGCGGCGCATCAGGAGAAGTAGAATCAGGACGGCCGCGATGGGGATGAGATACTGCCAGTAGCGGGGTTCGGGCCGCCAGTTGACCGCGTGTTGGACCCAGTAGTATCGAAGTCGGCCGAAGACGCCGAAACCGACGATCCATCCGGACATGCCGATGAGGGTTTTGAGGGTCGAAGTGTGCGACCACGACATGGGGGCCGATTATAGGGGGCAGCGTGCGGTCGTTCGAGTCATCGCGTTTTTCCTAAGCGTGCAATCGGGGGGTACTCGGCGAACGGTTTGACAGGTGGTGGGGACGACCTAGAATGCCCGCTTTGGTTTTGAATGGATTCCAACCCTTGGGGCGGACGCGTGTGAACGCTGCCCCGCAGCCTTCCGCACTGTCATCCATCCATCGAGTGATTGTCATGCGAATTCTTGGCGCACCCATTCAGCAACGCATACTCGCCGCGGTGCTGATATTGTTCATGACGAGTTGTCAATCGCCGGATGCGGCGTTGGACGTGGAGCAGGTTCAGCGCTATGAAGAGCGCATGGGCGAGGCGTCCGAGACGATGCCGGAATTGACGCCGATTGACAGCCCGGCTCCGGTGGAGCTATCCGGTGAGGCGGCGGCGAAGGATCCGTCGCTGGATGCGGCCATCTGGCTGCACCTGCCCGATCCATCCGTGGCGCGGGAGGTGTTTGACAAACGCCTTGAGGTAACCCGCTTTGGACAACGGCTGATCAAGACGGAAAACGAACGGATTTATGACGAGGCGACGCGGTTGATCCAGGAGATCGAGCGAACCGATCAGGTTCGTTTGACGCTTGCGGACTGCATCCACCGCGCTTTGGCGAACAACTATCAGATCAAGACCGACGGATACGCCCCTGCAATCAGTACGGCCCAGGTCGTGCAGGCCGAGGCGGCGTTTGATGTTGCCTTTTTTGCGAACGTCAACCGCAACAATACGAGTACCCCTACACCGACGGCGTTGACCTCCGGCGCGACTGACTCGACCGTCGTCAGCGGCGGTATTCGCAAGCTGCTGGCGACAGGGGCGAATGTGACATTGACGCAGACGATGGTCCGGGTGGACAACCCGGGATTCGCATTCAACCTGTTGAATCCATCCTGGACGCAGAATTTTTCGGCTGAGCTTCGTCAGCCGCTACTGCGGAACTTCGGAATTGATTTTAACCGCTCGCAGATCAATATCACCAAGAACCAGCGTCGTATCGACGAGGAGACCTTTCGAGCGCGGATCATCGATGTTCTGAACAACACGGAGCAGGCGTACTGGACGTTGGTCGCTGCTAGACGAGACGTCGTGGTCAGTGCCGAGCTGTTGGCTCAGGCCCGGTTGACCTACGATCAGGTGAAGGCGCGCATTGATTTTGATGCGTATAAAACGCTGCTTTACCAGAGTGAATCCAGCGTCAAGTCCAGGGAATTTGAATATATCGATGTCAAGAACCGTGTTCGCAATGCGGAAGATCAGTTGCTCAATCTGTTGAATGATCCCGATCTGCCGTTGTCGGCCAATATCGAGATCATTCCGGTTGACGGTCCTACGATCATCGAAGTGGTTCGCGATCGGTTTCATGCCGTGGAGACGGCGATCGAGCGGCGGCCGGAGATCATTCAGGCTCGACACGCCGTCGATATCACCCGATTACAGCTTGGCATCTCGAAGAACCAGGCCCTTCCGCAGTTGGATGTGATCTATCGGGTGACGCTCAACGGCCTGGGATCGAATGCCGATGTGGCATTCGATCAGATGACGGGCGCCAATTTTATCGATCAGTTCGTCGGTCTCGAGATTCTTTGGAACTTCGGGGAACGCTTCGAGCGAGCGGGGATTCGGATCTCGGCGCTTCGGCAATCCCAGTCGCTGCTGGGCTACAAGCAGACTTTGGACAACATCATCACCGACTGCCGCGTCGCCCTTCGCAATATCGAGACCAACTTCGAGCAGCTCAGGCCGAGTTATCAGGGCGTCATTGCCGCATCGGAAAACCTTCGTTCCCTCCAAGAGCGGCAGGAGCGCAAGAGCCCGTCCGAACTGAACACCATTCTCTCAGCTCAGACCAATCTCGCGTCTGCCCGGCGCGGGCTTCTTCAGTCGGCGGTGAATTACAACACCGGGCTGGTGGACGTCGAGCGGGCGAAGGGCACCTTGCTGGAATACAACAATATCGTCCTGTCGGAGCAACCCTGACGATTTTGTTAAACGTCGAAACGTCAAAACGTCAAAATAAAAACAGAAATAGAAACAAAAACAGAAGCAGCAAAAAGAGAAACAGCGATGTCGGGGTGAATGGGGATTATTTGTTGATCTTCCTGTTGGGTGCCTCCCTTGTTTTTGCTCACGGGGGTTCGGATTGGATGCCCGGTGTGATGGTCCACATTTGATGATCCGCAAGATCAACAGATGGGTCTGATGATCCATCCTGCGCCTTGCTTGTGCTCGGGGTCTTGATGAGGGGCAGGTTTTGTTCTTCACAGGATGACCGATCCCTTACGGTCGCGGCTCTGGAGGGGGTGCATGACAGTTCAGGCGGGATCTTGGTGCGGCGGTCCGGCGTCATCCTTC
>JBHHUV010000037.1:0-13133 GCA_046754005.1 Phycisphaerae bacterium
GAACTGCTGGCCGTATTCAGTTTCTTGAACCAGTGCGACCGACCATCGGGATTGACCATCGGCAGGATATAGAAGGCCGATTCGTCGATCAGCTTTGTGAGAGATTCAACCTTTCCGTGGCTTTTGGAGAGATACCAGATTGTGTAGAGGCCCACCTCGGCGGCCTGAACTTCGTTGCCGTGAATGTTGCCGTCAATGTACATCGCGGGTTTGTCGGTATCCGGGCCGGTCTGCGAATTGTTGATCGTCATCAGCCACATGTTGCGGCCTTCGAAGCTGGTTCCGATTGATTGCAGCGTCAGCAGTTCGGGATAGGCCCGCGCCAGATCCTGCATCGCCTTGGCGATCTCTTCGTAGTCGTAGAGATGATCGAAGGCCAAATTCACCCGGCTTGGATGGTAGCTCTGTGCCTGGATCGGCATCGCGAAAAGCGCCGAGGCAAAACCGGCAATCATGAGTGTCTTGTGTATTGATTTCACGGTTGCACCCCCTCATCGCTCTGTTCCAGTCGGACCGTGTGCTGGATCGTCCCGAATCGCTTGTGATAAATGGAGATCGTCAGGTTCTGGCCCGCGCGTCCGCGAACCAACCAGCGAACCTTGTCCGTCGCGCCGAGGCCGCCGAGCGAGTTGATCCGGTGAACCCGGCGACCGCCGAGGATATCCTCCGCAGGAAGATCTAATCGCAGCACGAATGGAAACCCCACGCGCGCGGTCTTGGCCATGCCCAGCGCGGTCGGAAGATAGGCATCGTTCGTCATTGAAAGTTCGATCTCGAAGATCGCATCCGATTTACGGGTCACCTTGCAATCCGCCACGCGTGGTTTCGGCAATCGTTCGGCCAGATCCTTGACAAAGGCGAGTTGCTTCTGGGCGATCCCGGCCACCTCATCCGCCGGTGGATTGATCCGGAAACCGGGCACGAAGCCGCCGATCTCGACCGTTCCCAGCGTCGGATGCTCGAAGGGCGTCCAGTCGACGAATCCCGCTCCCCCGCGCTTGGTGTCGGAATACTTCAGCCATTGTTTGTCGATCTTCAGGGGATCCTTGCCCGGCTTACCCTTTTTCTTCATGCCATTACCGCCGGGAGTGCTCTTTTTCCCGGGTGATTCCGCCGGTGCTGTCGAAGTGGGTTTCGTCGTGGCTGAGGTCGTGCACTGAGAAGTTGGAGTCTCGTCCGAAGGTGACGAAGTCGGCTGCGAGGCCGGCTGTGTGGCTGTCTGCGAATTCGCTTTCTTATCCTTTTTCGCATCCTCAGGATTCTTTTCCTCAGGCATCCACCACAGCGTCGTGGCGATCGTCGGCAGACCGCGCTGATTGTAGGTCCAGCCGAAGAAGGCTCCCGCGTCGTCGTGTTCCGCCGCGCCCTTCAGATCGGTCAGTTCCTTGAACCGTTCCGAGAGGTGTTGATAGACGGGTGTGTCGTCCGGGTGAAGATGGCGATAGCCCCGTCCCGAGATGTCGCGGGCCTTGTCGCCGGGCACCTTGACCATGTTGTCGTGCAGGCCATAGACGAGGACGGCCGCGATGTTGGGATGATCCAGCACAAACCGGGCCAGGGCGAGCGATTCCGGCTCGCTGAGATGATAACGCCCCGCGCCCGCGCCGAGTTCGGGATAGGCATGGGGAAAGTTGCGATTCAAAATAGTTCCGCCGATCCCGTCTTCGTTGTATTCGCCGTCCCCGTCGTTATCCAACCCCTCCGCATAGACCTTGAACACCGGTCGTTCGCCCTTGGCCGGATCAGCCTTGCGCAAGAGCCTCGGTTCGTCGGGATCGGCGATGTGCGTCGCCTCCGGATCGCCAACCCGCATCATCGTGATCATCCCGTCGCCATTCAGATCGTCAGGCGGGTCGTCATCGGCCACGCCGTCACGATCATCATCCGTCGGCAGGGTGTTCGCATCATTCTCCTCTTGGATCGCGCCGAGGAACCGTTCGGCCCCGTCGGGATTCATCCGAGGAACGATGTAGATCGTGTGCTCAACGAGGATGTCCGTGGATGTCTCGCCGGATCCCTTCTTTTCGATATCTCCCGCGGGTGCCGTGGTTGGTTTCGATACCGGCGGCGGCGCGGTCAGACGCTTGGCCAGTTCGACGGCCGTCTCGGTCCCGACGAGGTGGGTTGCATCCAACCCGGCCACGATCAGGATCGCGGTCCGTTCATCGGGCGGCCGATCCCCTGTGCGGGCCAATTCCAGTACCCAGACTTCGCGGCCTTCGCGGGTTCGGCCGATCTCCGAAAGTCGCGCCGTCTCCGGTGATCGCTTCACAAGGGTGCGTAACCGATCGGTCAACCGAGCAGCGTCGGAATAGCCCGTTGGTTCGCCCGTCGCCTCGGTACTCCATGTCGATAGCAGAATCGCGATCGTCAGGATGTACCCCGTCCGCATGTTGAAAAAGGCCCGAATCGACAAGTAATCACCTCGTTTGGCTCGAGAGTTCCCCCGGGCTGAAGGTACGCCAGCCCAGAACCGTTGGCTCAGCGCCATTCTAACGGAAACAGGGATCGCGGATCAAGCGTGGAGCGTATTTGGCGTAAGCCCAAAAAATAGTCTTTTGACATGCAGAGACACCTGGCGGACAGTCCTGGCAGGTGTAGCCCAAATGACTGTATTTTCCAATTCAGACCGAAGCAGCAGATGGCGACTCTCACAACCGGCTGAGCGGGTTGGAGAGTATACCGGTGCAAGGCACGCCGTCGATTCGATCTATCGGCCCTGGGGTTCCCTGTTCTCTTGTCTTACGAGCACCGCAGAGAAGCCGCCGTCGTGGTGTTTATCCGGCAGCGTGAGTTCTTGTTTCGAAACAGTCCATTCCGAGAATGCCTCACAAAAGGCCTCGATTTGTTTCTCATTCTCCTCCGGTTCCAGGGAGCAAGTCGAATAGATGATCCGCGTTCGATCGCCTGCCATCGTCCGGATGCGGTGGAGAATGCCCCGCTGTATTTCCACAATCGACTTCAATGATTTCGCGCCGGCCCGGTAGCGAGCCTCCGGCCGGCGGGCCAGGACTCCGGTGTTCAGACAGGGTACATCGAGCAGAATCACATCCGGCGGGCCTCCGGCCTCGGCCAGCGCCGTCGAAAGGCGATCCATCGGTACCGGTCGAACGATCGTCAACCCGAGGCGCTCCGCGGCGGCGGACACGAATTGCAGTTTGTCCGCGTTGGCGTCGGTGGCGATGACGACGCCCGTATTATTCATCATTTCCGCCGCCTGCGTGGATTTCGTTCCGACACCCGCGCAAAAGTCGAGAACCCGCTCGCCCGCCCGCGGCGGGGCGAGGCGGAGGACGCGCCCGGCAGTGGAATCCTGCGGCTGGCAAAGGCCGTCGTGGATCTCGGACATCCCGGAGGCGGTAGCACCGCCCTGCAGGATGACGGAGTGAGAATCGTCCGTCAGGTCGGCCGGATGACCGGCGGCGATGAGACGATCCCGCAATTGTTCAGCGGTGATCCGTGTCGTGTTGGGCCTCAGTACCAACGCCGGCCGCCGGATGCCCGCCTCGCACACCCGACGGCAAAGCGCGGGCTTGTACCGCCGGTGCCATCTCTCGACCAGCCAGGGGGGATGACTCGTCGTCGCAATCAAGATATCGAGCGGTTTTCGTCTCGGATCGGGAAATATATTCCTGTCGAAAAGGCGGACGCGCGTCTCGTCGATCGGAAGGGTGCGGCGTGGATCAGAATCCCCGAACCGGTCGATCGCCTCTCCGACCGAGAGAGCCACCTTGCGTAGGACCGCGTTGACCGTGGCAGCGGCGCCACGTCCCTGACGCCGTGCCTGACGCACGGCCTGATCGACGATGGCATGATCGGGAATGCGATCAAGCCAGCACAGTTGGTACACCCCGAGACCGAGGATCATACGAACGGACACCCGCAGGCCCGCCCAGCGACCACGATAGAACTGCGCGGCGATATGTTCGCATGTCAGCCGATGGCGCGAAACGCCGATGGCCAACTCGGCAGCAAGGGCGGCGTCGGCCGGTGAGAGCGGATCGGCAGCCTGCATCTCGGCCAACAAGTCATGGCAGAAGGCCTCACCTTCGTAGGAACGGACGAGCGCCTTGACGGCTCGATCGCGGGCATTTCGCCGGATGGGGGTGGCCGATTCGTGCATCTATCCAGCCTCGATCGGAACGAACCGGTCGCCGGGTTTCACATGCCGGCCATTGACATAATCCTGCCATTTCATGAGCCGGCCACCTGCCGGTTTGATCTCAAGAAGAGACAGTTCTCCATCGCGGGCCTGGACGCCCATGACCTCGGTAATACGACCGAGGGTGTCGGACGAATCGGCCGGCGCGTGCTTTCCCTCGTAGGGAACAGCCCGAGCCAGCGTGACAATTTCATTTCTGCGCCGGTCAGTCGATTGAAACCGACACATCGCGCCCGGCCATGACCAGAGGCCGCGAATGCGGCATGCCAGTTCGCTCGCAGAGTGATCGAAGTCGATTCGGCCGTCTGTCTTTTTAAGCTTGGGAGCCAAAGTGACCTGTTCCTCATCCTGGGGTGTACCGAGATGGGCCGGATCCGCCTGAAGCAGTTCGATCGTCGCTCGAACTGCGTCGCAACCGATGCGGGCGAGCCGATCGTGCAATTCATCGGCGGTTTCATCGTCTCCGATGGCGGTGCGGCGTTGTACGAGAATCGGTCCGGCGTCCATCTTCTCGACAAGCCGGAAGACAGTGACGCCGGCCTCGGCATCGCCATTGAGGATGGTCCATTGAATCGGTGCCGCGCCGCGCAAGGCGGGGAGGAGGGAGCCGTGCAGGTTGACGATTCCAATGGGGAAGGCATGGAGCAGGGAGTGGCCGATTTTCTGGCCGTAGGCTGCGACGTAGGCGAGATCGGCCTTGAGTGATTTGAGATGAGCGACCCTGTCGGGCGTATTGACGTTCGGCGGATCGACTACGTCAACCCCGGCATCGAGGGCGGCGGCCTTGACGGGTGTAGGCGTGGTTTTAGAGCCTCGGCCGCGAACCTTGTCCGGCTGAGTAACGGCGGCCACGATTGTATGGCCGTCTGCGGCGATGGACTCGAAGGTGGGCACGGCGAATTCGCCGGATCCGAAAAACAATATTCTCATGGATCGAAACGCCAAAAGTCGAAACGTCAAAAAGTCAAAAGAATAAAAAACAACTGAAATAAAAGCAGCAATCCTATGATGCTGTCGAGGTGGAGAGAAAACCGGGTTTGGGTTGATCACCGCTGTTTGTATAGGGCCTCCAGGCTCTTCAGGACGCGGCGGTTGGCAATCGTGTCGGCCTCGGACATCTGATCCGTGATCAATCGACCATCCAGATGGTCACACTCGTGTTGCCAGCAGCGCGCGAGCAACTCGGCGCCGGCCAGTTCAATCGCATGGCCCTTCAGATCATATCCCTTCAGGCTGCAGCTCAGTGCGCGCCGGATGTTGACGGTGACCTCGGGGATCGACAGGCAGCCCTCTTCGCCCTCGATGCTCCCGACCAGGTCTTCCAGCCCGGGGTTGACAATAATCAAGTCATCTTCGGACTCGCCGGTCACGTTGCAGACAAACAGGCGAATCAGGACGCCAACCTGGGGGGCCGCGAGACCGACGCCCTGGGCCGCGTGCATCAACTCGAGCATACGCCCGGACAGCGCCACAAGGGTGTCGTCGAAGACCTCGATCGGTGCGCATGGCCTGTGCAGACGCGGATCGGGATACTTGATGATTTCCAGTGCGGCGACATTGGTGGGAATCAATCCAGCGCTCCTTGAACACGATGACAACAGACCGCGAACCATCTTAACTTGGCGCGCAACACGTGAAAAGCTCGAATTGCGATGTGACTTGTATCATTGACCGATCACCGCACAGTGCTAGACTAGCAACACATGGTAGAACTGTGGCATCGGTTTCAGACCGGTGCGTATCCAATGAAAACAAGCAATGCGGCTTCCAATCACAACTCCCGCCACAGATTGACAGACCCAGACTCACGGGCAACGAACGAACAAGTGACACATACAAGAACGGGATGAGCAGGTAATAGATGGATCACGATGCGGACAAAGGCGGGCCGCCGGCCGGAGACGGTCCCTCGATCGAGCGCCTGGTGGGATTCGAACCGGGCAAGTCCAAAGCTCGCAAGTTGTTCGAACACGCCCGCAAGGCCGAGGAAACGCGGAACTACGATTATGCCATCGAGCTGTATGTGCAGGGGCTGAGCGACTGGCCGGACGCCATCGAGGAGGGGCTCAAAAAATTGCGGGTCGTTGCAACGGCCCGGAAGATGGCAGGAGGCAAGCCGCCGAGCTTCATGACAGCCCGCAAGTATCCCGTCGGCGGGAAGGATGTCGTCAAGTGCCTGAACAATGCGTTGCATCTCTTCGGGCTGAATCCTACGGATGTCTCATATATGGAATCCATCCTGCAACTGGCGGCAAAGACCGGCTGCGACGCCGTCGGTCAATGGATCGCTCCGGTCCTGGCGGATGCATTCAACACAAGCAAAAAGCTGTCCACTGCCAGGTACCAGTCTGCCTGCTCGGCGATGGAGCGGATCGCCGATTTGGCCTCAGCATTCGACAACGATACAGGAGCCATGGATATGCTCCGGGCAGCGGTGGCGACGGCCCAGATATGGCAGCGGCATTATCCGGATTCTGCAGAGGCGATCAAGGCCCTGGGAAATGCATCGGGTAAGCTCGCGATCGTCAAGGGGCAATTCGCCAGGGCCGATGGTTTTGAGGAATCCCTGAAAGACGCCGACGAACAGCACGATTTGCATGATCGAGACAAGCAGATGCACACTTCGGCGCGGCATCAGGAATTGATCGAGCGGGCCCGAAAGGATTGGGAGGCGAATCGCGGCGTTGCCAACAAGTTGCTCAAGCTGGTCGAACTGATGCTTCGCGTGGATTCGGAGAACCACGAGAACGACGCCATCCGGCTGTTGAAGGAGGAGTACGCTTCATCGGGAAATTACATTTTCAAGCAGAAGGAAGACGAGTTACAGATTCGCCTCTTGAATCGGCGTCTCAGGGGAATCATAGAAAAAGAACGGGCCGATCCGAACAACCCGGATATCCGCAATCAACGTATCGCTCATCAGAAACGGCAGAATGAGATTGAGACTCAGATATACGAAGATCGCGTGAAACACTATCCGACCGACCTTCGCGTCAAGTACGAGTTGGGGCTTCGTTTGTTTCAGGCCCGGCGTTACGATGAGGCGATTCCGCTGTTTCAACAGTCACGGTCGGACGCCCGGATCCGAGCAGAGAGTCGGCTGTACATCGGGCGGTGCTTTTTCGGAAAGCATTTTTATGATCAGGCCGTGGAGGTGCTGCGTCGTGGCGTATCTGAGCTCCAAACGCGGACAGGCGGGGTGGCGATGAATCTTAACTACTGGCTGGCAAGGACGTTAGAAGCGTCTGGAGAGATTGAGGAGGCCCGGAAGGTCTTTGGCCATCTGATCCAACTTGATTACAATTTCCTGGACGCCCGCACACGGATGGAAAAACTTGTCAACGAGAAGGAAAAGTAGTCTAATACGGGGCTTGAGCGATCCTGTTGGGCAGTGGGCTGAAGGGGCCCCGTTCCATAGGAATCGAACGAACTTCGGACAATTGCGAATCATCGGAGAATAGCGCATCGGGAGGCACGTGTGGCACGATCACTTTCATCACAGAAGCGACTCAGGCAAAACCGCGTTCGCGCAGCGCGAAACAGTGTGCGAAAGCACCAGATCAAAACAGCCATCCGCAAGGTGAACGACGCGATTCTGGAACGCAACGTCGAAGCCGCGGAGAAGACCTTTCGAGAAGCGGTCCGTTTCCTGGATTGCAACAGCAACCGCAATACAATTCATAAGAATACCGCTGCCCGCCGAAAGAGCCGCCTGGCCAAACGTATCAACGCGCTGAAGGCGGCCGGCAAGTAGCGAGTGAAATCGCCCGGCGATACCTCCCAACTAACTGCCAACAGAATCCATCTCACAAGACACCGGGTAGAGGCCGATGTTGTTGGACCTTGTGTAGATACATTCCGGTTCATTTCAAAGGAATAACTCGTGACCAGAGATACGGAGGGCCGGTTTGTGTCGCGGGCGGGCGACAAGCTCGCTCATGCGCTGGCGGTGTTTGACGTATCGCCTGCGAAACGGGTATGTGCCGATCTGGGATGCAGCACGGGGGGGTTCGTCGATTGCCTGCTGAAGGCGGGAGCCGCAAAGGTCTACGCAGTGGACCGTGGATACGGGGTGATCGACTACCGTCTTAGACGCGACGAACGGGTCGTGGTCATGGAGCGCACCGACGCACTGCAGGTTCGACTACCCGAGCCCGTGCACCTGGTGACAATCGACGCAGGCTGGACGCGACAGGGCCGGATTCTGCCGGCCGCCCGCCACCTGTTGAACGACGTGGGGGAAATCGTGACGCTCATCAAGCCGCAATACGAGGCGGATCCGAATGATCTTGTTTCAGGAATCGTGCCGGTGGAACGGGTGCCGGCTGTGCTGGCGGTCGTCCGAAAGTCGCTGGTCCGGTTAGGATTTCAACTTCTGGCAGAAACGGAAAGTCCGATCCTCGGACGCGGAGGGAACCACGAATTTCTCTGGCACCTCAAAAACCTACATCACGAGGAGCTACCGTTTCGTTGAGGCATCGACCGGCGTCTGATCACTGGCGGCGGTCAGGGTGCGCTCCAGGCGCGGGGCCAAAGCCCAGGGTTGATGACTGATCAGCTTCATCCGCATGATATTGAGCGCGGCGGCGAATTGCGGATCGACGTTTGGATCCTCATCCTTCGGAAAATCGTCCTCGGGCTTGTCGCCGGTGGGCCGTCGTTCGAGGATCTCCTTGGGCACCTCGGCCTGACCCTTCCCTTTGAGAACGTCACGTTCGCGCAAGAGCCGCAGGATCTTGGTCGTCTCCTTGGGGCTGACATTGACCGTGATGTGGGGTTCGATCCCCCAGGTCTTGGCATGCGGCTTTTTGTGGAGAAGATACCATCTCTCGTCACCGGGAAGATCATCGTCCCAGACGTAGTAATGGGCCGTGGTCAGCTTGAGATACGCTTGACCTTCGAGCGTCGGGATCAGGTTCTGAACGCTCCCCTTGCCGAAGGTTCGCGCTCCGACGATGCAGGCATGCTTGGATCCGGCGAGGGCACCGGCGACGATCTCGCTGGCGCTGGCGCTGTATTCATTGACCAGAATAATCATGGGGAGGTCGTCGTATTCCCCTCGGTGTTTCGCTGTAATATCCATGTATTGCTGGCGGGACCGACCCTTGGTGCGGACGATATGGGCATCTTCGTCAAGAAACAACTCGCACATCTTCACGGCACTGGTCAACAAACCACCGGGGTTGAACCGCAAATCCAGAATCAGTCCGCGACAGCCTTCGGATTTCAACTGTTTCAAGGCAGCCTTCAGATCCTTGACGGTCTTGTCCATGAACCCGCTCACACGGACATGGGCGATTTTCTGATCGGGATCGGCAAAGAAGTCCCAGCCCGTCGGCTTGCTTGAATCCCGCTTGAAGCCGCGTACGGTGTGAATCTTGATCCGTTCCCGCTTGAGGGGAACCTCCCAGGACTTGTTCGTCAGGGGATCCTTGATCGTCAGGACGACGGTCGTGCCCGGCTCGCCGGTGATGGCTCGGACCGCGGCGGTGATGGTCATGTCCGCGGTACTATTGCCCTCGACCTCGGTGATGAGATCACCCGCCTTGATACCGGCTCGATAGGCCGGAGAATCAGGTAGCGGTGACTCGACCCGGACCGACTTTCCAGACTCCTGGGTGATCTGGATGCCGACGCCGACAAATTCGCCTCGCGTCTGTTTTGTGAACTCGGGAACCTCGGCCGGCCAGATGGGCGACGTAAAATCGTCCAACTGTTCGAGCATGCCGGCGACGAATTCGTCCACGAGAATCTCTTCCGGCAGCCGGACGGTGTCCTGGTTCGCGGCCAGCACCTTCGCGAAAACGGAGCGCACGCGGCTGGAGGAAAACCGGCCGTCACGTTCCACATAACGCCTCATGTAGCCATTCAGCCTCTTGACGAATCGACCCACCAGATCCCGTTCGCCGAGCGTCGGAAAGGTCTCGGACAAGGATTCCGATCGAGCCAGGATCAGGAGATGCTCCAGACCGGTCCGACAAATCTCACGGAAATCAGGAGGCAGCACATAATCCCGGTCGATCCGGGCGAGGATTTCGCTGATGGCTTCCGGCGTCACATCCGCCAGATCGATCCGCCAGGTGGATTTTTTGTCGCCGTATCGAAAATCGAGATGGGCCCGCTTCCGACAAAACAGGGCTCCTTTCTCGTATGCCTCCTTCTCCGGGAAGATCTTTTTCAGGACTTCATAGAGCGTGAAGGCGTCGCGCCACTCGTTCGCGGACTTGTGCCGATCGATCTCGATCTCGGTGTGCTTGACAATCTCCGCCAACCACGGCTCGGAGCGAAATGTATCCTCGTCCTCCGCATATTCCATCGCATTTCGGGCGTGGAACAACGCCAACCACCATGGACTCATCTCCTCTTCGGCCGGATCATCAGACAACTCGCCGTCAGCTGGCTCCGATTCACCGTCGTCGCTGGAAACACCAGATTCGTCCTTGGAATCGTTTTTCGAAGATTGGACCTCGTCGTCCTCGGAATCGTGTCCGGAATCTTCCTTGTCCTCACCCTTTTGGGGTGGGTTCTCTCGTGCCTTTTTGGCTGCTTCCAGGGCCTTACGGGTGTAGTACTCATAAAGTTTGGAGCGATAGCGGTTACGACTGGAGGTCAGATCGTGGGCTTCCCGCATCCAGGAAAGCGCATCATCCACACTGTTGTGTCCGGGTTCGATCTTTCGTACGCGCTCGAGTGTACGGGCCGCGCTGGCAAAGTCGCCCGCGAGAACCTGGTCCGATCCCAGACGCCATAGCTCGCGCGCGTCGGCGGAGGCCAATTGAGGCTCATCCACGTCGGCCCAAAGAACACTTGTGCATACCAGGGCCGAAATACCAACAGCCCAATACATCCATCTACGAGTCATATCGCGCATATCCTATCGAGCCTCCCATCCTGTTTTTGGGTACATCTTCGAAGACCTCCGCCGGCATCCGCCTCCGACTGATACCGTAACGGCGATCAGCCGAAACGACAAAGTAACACCATCGGAGGCCATAAGTCCTTTGAACTGCAGATCTTACGCCTGCGGAATCGCCAGGGGGCTCTTAGACGTGAACGGCCGTCAAAGACGGGTTCGGTCCATTAAAACCAACTGACCCTTTTCAGGACTCTAGATAATTATATGTTTCGCCTTCCTCGGGGTTCAAGTTTTTCGGTCCAGAAGGAAGATCCCTCCAGAACTTCATCGGATGGGTATGCCACCCTACTTGACGAGCCAAAGGGTCTCAAGCCGCCTGATGGACTGATATACACGCATTCTGATAACACATGCGACTCGGTTCGATGAACGGGTCATCGAGGAACGATCTCGCGACTGAATAGGTCGGATATGCGAGACGCAGGGACGATCAGATTGAAATCAGCGATGGAAGGACCGATAACTGACCCCACTCGGGTGGATCGCAGGAACGTCAAAATGTTACCACCTGAATGACGACTCCCGATCCCTCAACTTGGGTCCCTGTCACCTGAGTGTCCGGCATGAACCAAGCCGGCGCGTTGTCACATACTCAGGGCTTCGTCAATCGATGAGTAGACACCAAACAGTTGTGTGAGTCGCGTGAGTTCGAGCAGATTGAGGATGGGCATGGATGGTGCAACCAGTCGGATCTCGCCGTGATAACGCCGGGCGCGAAGATAGCCCGCCACGATACCCCCGAGACCGGACGACTCGATGAAATCGAGCGCCGACAGCTCGAGGATGATCGGATTCAGAGCCTCGGAGGCCAAACCCTTGATGCACGCCCCAAGCTTTTCGGAAACTTCCATCGTGCAGGAGCCCGTCACATAGACAACGGCTGCATTCTCGCGCCGTTCGACGTCGATCGTGAAGGGCGTGTCATTCACCGGTGGGTGTGGCAGTCGATCGGATTGCATGGCGGTTACTTCTTTTTCATGACGAGTCGGACCGAATGACCGCCCTCGCAGTATTCGACCTTATCCAGATAGGCCCGCATCAGCATGATCCCTCGGCCGTGGGGTCGATCGATATATTCCGGAAGTGTCGGATCGGGGATCGCGTCGGGGGTGAAACCCTCGCCCTGATCGCAGACCTCGATCTCTACCCGCTCGTCCGTGACGCGATAGCGTATGATGATCTGTTTCGAGGGATCGGACTTGTTTCCATGGCGAAAAGCGTTGGTCATCGCCTCTTCGAGGGCGAGTTTGACGGCGAACGTCGCGTTCTCGCAATAGCCGCACTGCTCGACTTCCGCAAGAATGATCCGCTCGGGCTCCTTGGCGGCCGCGAGGTCGTTTTGGACGACGATTTCCTTCAATGCCTTGCACCTGCCTGTTTTACCGGCGTCCGAACATCGGCATGGTGCGGACGCTCCGCCCAAGCGGCGCCGATTCGAAACACACGAATTCCACGCACCCCGCACACAACTCAGAAGCTCGCCGTCGCCTTGTCGATGGAAGGATGGATATCGAACATCTTGTTCAGCCGTGTAATCTTAAAGACTTCGTAGATCTGGGGATTGATGTCGCTCAGCTTCAGCTTGCCCTTCTGTTCCTCGACCTTCTTTCTCAAAGTGATCAGCATGCCCAGGGCCGCGCTGGACATGTGCTCGACATTGTCGAACGAGAGCAGCAGGTTGCTCCCGGCCTTGGCTTCCACCAGCCGGGACAATTCCTCCTGGATCTCCATGATGCACAGTTCATCGAGAATTTTGCGATCCGCAAACTGAACGATCGAGACACCGTTGGCCTCTTTGATCTTGATTCGGGGTTCCTGTTCTGCCATGGTGCTGCTCCAACGCCATTCGGGGCTTGACTCTGGGTTAGTCCAATCACGCGCCTAAGATACTAGCCGCTTCGGAGCGTGAAGCCAACATAATCAGTAAGTTCGGTGGATAGGTCGGGGGAGAGATCACGGCCGGCCGTTTTTCCCCACTCATTTTCGCTGGCTACGCGGTTTGGGTCCATGACACATCAGGCGGTGGACCGACAGCCGTCCCGGCATCCGGAGCAC
>JBHHUV010000038.1:0-12892 GCA_046754005.1 Phycisphaerae bacterium
AGAAAGGCGCCGGCGATTTGAATGGCGGCACACTGCTGCTCCTCCGAGGTGGGATTGCGAATGCTGTTGATAACTTCCGGAAGGACATATTGGGCCAACCTGGGCCTGGTTTTGAGCAGGGCCGCGTGAGCGTCTAGCTCCTGGGGAGTTCGATTCTGGAGCGATGAGACGATGACCTGGACACGTTTTTTCAGTTGCCGCTGCTCATACACACGCCAAGCCAGAAAAACGCTCGAACCGACGATCGCAACGGTGAGCACGCACGCGGAAAGAGAGACGAAGACGTGACTCCAGGGACCACTGTCTTTTTCGGATCCATGCTCCATGATACCATGACTGGCATTATTCAAACCTATCACTCCGAAAAACTATTCATACGTCTATATATACATTAGTATATATATCAGGATGGGGTCGGTGTCGTGGCATCTTCGATGGCAATGCCCAGACGGTTCGTGATCCGCTCAAAATCATCCAGATTGTAATAGTCTATCGTCAGCTTGCCCGTGTGACGTCGCCGCCCTTCTCGAATTGTGACCCGCGTGCCCAGCGATTCGCTCAAACGCCTCTCCATTTCCGATACGGCCGATCGTTTGGAATCGGCTTCACCGCTTGACTCAGGGCCTTTTCGAGGGGTCGAGACCGCCTGCTCGGTCCTGCGGACGGACCAGTTTTCCGAGATGATCCGGCGGACCAAATCGGCCTGTGCCTGCCCATCTTTCGCCCCCAGGATCGCCTTGGCGTGCCCGGTCGTAATTTCACCCGCGGACAGGACATTCAGTACCTCTTCATCGAGGCCGAGGAGGCGAATATAGTTGGAGATCGTTGCCCGGTCCTCCCCGGTTCGAGCCGCGATTTCCTCGTGCGTGAGATGGTGGGACTCTTCCAGGTGTTTATAGGCCCTCGCCCGCTCAACCGGGTTGAGATCGGTGCGCTGGATGTTCTCAATCAGTGCTAATTCCAGAAGTTGATCATCAGGAACACTCCGAACTATCGCCGGAACCTGGTTCAATCCCGCGAGACGAGCGGCACGGAGTCGGCGTTCACCAGCGATCAGCTCATATCCCCCCTCCGCCGGTCGTACGACAATGGGCTGGATTGCACCACGTTCCTTCAACGAATCGGCCAGTGTAACGAGCGCATCCGCGTCGAACACGCGGCGGGGCTGCATGGGATTTCGCCGAATCGCGTCCGGTGACAGCATCAGCAATCGATGAATCACCGATGACGATGGCTTGGGGCTCGGCTCCACGCGGGTTTCAGGATCACGAACCTGGGTGGGTGGCATTCCTGCACGTGGATGAGCCAGATCACCCGAGATAAGAGATGAGAGCCCTCGTCCGAGACGCTTGGTTGATTTTGTCATAAGGGGGGATCCTCACGATCAGAATAGGCTGGGACTTCAACAGATCTAACTCGATCACACCTGCTCAATGATCGCCGGTTCGAGCTGTTCCACGTGGAACGGCTTCGCGTTTTCCGACGTTCCACGTGGAACATCGAAGAATAACGATTGATGCGTCAATCTGAATGCTGCGGGCTGTGAATACGTCTGACGGGAGGGAGAACCTACGTGAGAGTCCCGGCTCGCACCTGAACCCGCAGATTCACGGTTGACACTACACAGCCAATAATCAATCTAACTCCCTGATTCACATGAATCCGGGATGATATGGGAGATCAGCCGATGATTCAACGAAGAAAAAAATGAACAGAAAAAAGATCGAAACAGGTTGAGAGAGTGGTAGGATTGATCATCTGACCCATCTGTTGAATCCGCATTTCAGAGAGGATAGGCCATCAAATCGGGCCGGGCCTCAACTGACTTCGATTTACCATAAAACTATGTGAGGTAGCGGGGTAGGATGGGTCATCTGTCCCATCTGTTGAGCGTGACGAGCCGATTTCGATAACCGCCTCGTGCTTCCGAATAATCACACCGCGACAAGGCAGGATCACATGCCTCTGTTTTTCGCCCCGTAGGGGCTGCAACATGTCAGCCCAGGGCAGAGCGAAGCGGCTGAAAGCCGCGTAGCGCCGCCCTGGGTCAGCAGTCCCCCACGCACACAGCCCTGTAAGGGCGTTACAACCCGTCCGTCTCACAAGGCCGAAGTATGGTTTTACAGCCCTGTATCTGGCATCCACGGACCTGGAAAACGCATGACTCGGCACCAAAGGACCTCGAAGAACGGGCGTCCTGATATTTTCAATGGCTTCTCGCGTGAGATGAACGGGTAGCACGAGGAATAACCGCGAATCGAGATACCGATTCGGGTCACAGCCCGAAATCATATCATCTGCGTGAACCGCAGGAGAATGCATCGTAGAGTAAATGGAAACGGGTGAGTGCCAGTCATCCGATCGTGCTATAATAGGACACCCTCCCATTCGACGGGTACGATATCCGGTGGGTCCACAAAACGAGGTTCGAGATGAACAAGCGAATCCCCTTGACCGTACTCTTGGCCCTATTCTGGTCCATGGCGGGATGTGCACACGATCCGTACAGTGCCCGAAGAATCGAGCGCCGCCGCTCGAATTTCCAGCAGACGCTCGAGGCCCTAGAGAAACGCGAGGCCTCATCACCGGCACGAATGGAGCGTAACAGACGATGGATGGAACGCTGGTGGAAGGCGGACGTGCGAGGCTTCAGAGCGCGACTACCCACGGTGGGAGACTACATCTGGTGAACACACGCCCTATATAGACAAATGTAAATTATGATCCAATGCGACCAATGCGAATATTTCAATCGCAGCCCGGATGGCAGAATCGCCTTCGGATGCGATCCGTTCTCGACGATCAAGGAACCGGAATGCCTGGCCAAGTGGCAATTGCTCCGTAGCAGTGAACTGACCCAGCGGATGGATCGCCTCGTCGCAGCCTACGAAGCCACCCTGAAAATATACCAACGGCTACAACCCATGCAGGAAAAAATGTTCCGCCACATGGAGCGAGAGATCGATGAGACCGAAGAGGGCGATGCGTGGAAGTACGGCGATGCCGAGGGAGAAGAGGACGACGAGAACGAATCGCCATATTGACGAAATGTGAGCTAAACGATCGTGGACGTTTCAGCGCGATTGAATGAGTTTGCGGGCGGCGTTCAGAATGCGATCCTCTGAGGGCAGAACGTGATCGGCGGCCGGGCCGAGAGGAATGTAGGAGTCTTCGCCCACCACCCGGCGAAGCACGGGCCGGGTTTCACAATGTTCAATGATAGACGTAATGATCGCCTCGCCCAGCCCGCCGGTGCGGCGTCCCTCATCCACGACGAGCACCTTGCCGTAATCGTCCGCATGTCGGGCAATGGCCTCATGATTGAGAGGGTTGAGCCATCGAAGATCGACCACCCGCGCCCGAACACCATTTTCCCCCCTCAGCCGCTCGGCGACCCGCAATGAAAAATAGACGCCGTTGCCATAGGTGATAATGGCCAGATCGCCGGCCTCCGGAGAATAGACTCTCGGCTCACCGAACGGCGCGGCCACATTCGGCGGTGGATAGGGAAAGAGCCACTGCCCGTCGCCCTTTTCGTATAGATCCTTGGTCATATACAGGGCGATAGGTTCGAGAAACACAATGACACGGCCGTCGATCTTTGCCAGCGCCGCGGCAGTCCGGAGCATGGCTGCGGCATCGTCCCCCCGGCTCGGGCAGGCGATGATGAGACCGGGAATGTCGCGAAGGGCGGCAATGCTGTTGTCGTTGTGGAAATGACCGCCGAATCCCTTCTGATAGGCCAGAGAGGCAACGCGGACGATCATCGGGTTTCGGAATTGATCGTCGGAGAAGAACTGCTGAGAGCAGGCCTCCCCGCGTATCTGATCGCAGGCATTATGAAAATAGGCGAGGTACTGTATCTCCGGAATCGGCAGAAGCCCCGCATAGCCGGCTCCCTGCGCGAGACCGAGGATCGTCTGTTCGTCGAGCGGTGTGTTAAAAACACGGCCGAACTTGAAGCGTCGCGCCAACCCGGCGGTCACATGATAAACACCCCCCTTGGCGGCGACATCCTCCCCGAAGACAACCGCCTCCCGATATTTGGCCATCAGATCGAACAGCGCATGATTGATATGGACGGCCAGGTGACGCGGCTGGGCATTCTCGGGCAGACGCGCCTCGGACTCGAAGGCTTCAAGACGTCGGTCATGATAGTCGTCACGGGCGGCCTCGGTGCGAACCCGATCGGGTGAGTACGGCGCCAGCGGCCGCATCACCTCGGCAGCCGATGACAGGCGCGGTCGGCCGGCGGCCCGGTCCGCGGCGGCGCGGGTTCTTTCTCGGATGGCCTCATACAGTTCAAGAATCGAGCCGGCGTCCATCAACTCAAGATCGAGAATCGTATGGGCGGATCGCAGGAGCGGATCCCGCGCCTCCGTGGCCTCGATTTCATCGAATGAGCGATATGCCGCCTCCATATCGCTGCCGGCATGCCCGAGCATCCGAACCAGTCTCAGATGAAGAAAAACCGGAGATCGCCGAGATCGACAGGTGTCAACCGCCTTCGTCGCGGTGGTGAAGGTGTCGACCAAATCGAGACCGTCGGCTTGAAAATAGGTCAGCCCCGGTTGATCCCGAAAGTTGGACTCGATCCAACCGTCCGGGGTCCGGACGGAAATCCCGTAGCCGTTGTCCTCACAGACGAACAGGACGGGCATGGGAACGGATTGATAGCTACCCCAGCGGGCGGCGTTAAAGGCCCCGGCGGCCGTGCTATGATTGCAACTCGCATCGCCAAACGAACAAACGGCGATGCTGTCATCTGGAATGGGCAGGTCAATGCCTAGCCGACGCGCTCGAACGATCGCCAACGCCGTCCCGACGGCCTTGGGCAGATGGCTGGCGATGGTGCTGGTCTGCGGAAGCACCCAGAGAGGTTTGCTGCCCCAGACCTTGTGCCGACCGCCGGCTGCGGGATCGTCCGAGGCAGCCATCTGGGAGAGCAGAGTGTCGTAGATGATGTCGATCCCAGGGATCTTCCGGGCACGTTCAGCCATAAAGGCGCCGCTTCGATAATGAAGGAAGGCCGGATCGGTGTGGCGGGTGATGCGGCCCACGGCGGCGTTTCCCTCGTGACCGGCACTGGCGATCGTGTAGAAACCGATGTCCCGAGCCCGCAGTTCACGCGCGATCAGATCGAGGTGCCGGGTTACCATCTGGGATTCAAACATCTCGAGCAGGTCATCAGATTCGACGGACTCGATTGCCCGATCACGAAACGGGCGCGCGGATCGAGAGTCTGGGTTCCGCAGAAACGCGATGAAGTTTTCGTCTATGACCTGGGCACGGTTAAAGCGCATGTCGGCAAGGTAGCGGTCATCGGCAATCGAGGCAATTGATGAGGTGGGCGCAACGGAAGTGGGGTGGCATGGCCAAACATAGAGGACGACCCAATCGGGAGTCCGATTACGGCCATGCCAAGCGCCCAATAGACACGGCCCGGCATTCAACCGGACTGTGTCAATACCGAATGAAAGGGTTCCAATACTCGTGTGCTACTGCTTCATGCAGTGAGCCCACCGTAGAAGTTCACTCGACGATTTCAAAACTCGCCGCGGCGAACGTATCATCCTTCAGTGTCCCCGAACATTTCGCCATCTTGGCCCCTTCGCAGAGTCCCGCCTTGTGGGCGCTGACGTCCGAGCCGGTCACCAGATAAGGTTTCCCGTCGATCATGACCGCCAGTTTGCACTCGTCCACGCCGGGCATCTTGAAAGTGCAGGCGGCGCAACCGGCCTTCACCATCTTCACCTTCATCGCGGCAGAGGCGGTTTTTTTCGCGGTGGTATCGCGCTCGTAAGTGATCTCCATGACCTTCAATAGGTTTTTGGCATCCTCGCCGTGATACATCGTAAAAATGCTCTTGTCGTCGTTGACGATCTTGATCACCGATCTGGAATTCATCGTATTGCCGGTCGGCGACTTGAATTCACCGGTATAGGTGAACGTGTTGGTCGCCTCGTCGAACGTGCCATATTCGATCATCATGCTGGTGGACATGGAGTCGATCCAGTTCGAGAAGTATTGCTTCCTAATGTTGTCGTAGCCGGTGATGCCGGCGCCTTCAAAGGTACCCCCCATGAAACTGCCCTCGTATTGGGTCAATACGTAGTGATTCTTAAGGATCCAGGTGTTCTCGCACTTGCCGGTGGACATCATGGGCTCGCCGGGACCGTGCATCCACGTTTTGACGGTGGTCTTCCAGTGTCCAATCATGCCATTCAGGCGCTTGTGGTTTTCGTTCAGCGCGCCGGCCTTCATCCACGCCATCATCTCCTCGTTCATCTCGGGCATGGCGGGCTTTTTTGCCTTGTCGTCGGTCTTGGCCTTGTCGACTTTCTTGCCGTGTTGATAGTCCTGTGCACCGGCCACGGCGGCACCTAAAAGAACCAGCGCGACAGATGTACACAGCCACGTTCGCAATTCTCTCTTCATGGTTTTGCTCCTCTCATAGTTAAACCACAGGCAGGACTTCGGCCATGCCCGAACACGATCATACGCGGCATCATACCGGGCCTCCCCGGAGAAGTCCATGTTAGGCCGATTAGAGACAAGAGGCGGTTAGCGGATAACTTATGTCGGCTTATGGTGGATAGCTGACCCCAGAACCTGGTCTCCAATGCGCTCTAATCCAGTTTCGTTAATCGTTCGGCTAGATCGGGCACAGGTCGAAAACGGTAGATTCGACCCACCTTTCGTACGGTCAGAAGCCCCCTGTCGGCGAGATCCAGTAGATCTTTTCGAGCCGTTTGATTGACCACACCGTGACTGCTCTGATGGCTCTGGATTGTGTAGTCGGCCTCCGAGTGGTTCAAGGCATGATCCATCAACGCGCATTGTCGATGATTCAGCAGATCCAAACCTTGCAGACGGAGGCGCAAGGCGCGCGATCTCTGGCTTTCGCGAGTGATGTAAGTATGCAACTCATCCATCGCCTTGTGCATGACATCGAGTTGATGCAGGATGAAATAAGTCAAATCGTTCTCATCGGTCTCGGTATGGAGAAAGGCACGATAATACTTTGCCGGTGCCTTGCGAATGATTTGAGAGATTGAAATGAACTCGCAAAGCCAGTATCCATTTCGAAGCATCGACCAATAGAACAACGCACGGGCGACGCGTCCGTTGCCGTCCACAAAGGGATGGTCGTAGGCAAGCCAGAAGTGGAGGATGATGGCCCGCAAAACGGGGTGGATGAATCGCTCCGGGGTTTTTGCGTTTGCGAAATCGCACATGGCCTCGAGACGCCGGGGGAGTTCATCCGCATGGGGTGGATTGTGAAATACGGTTCCGTACATGTCCTCCACGCGTATGCGTTCATCCCTTCGACGCGGACGACCGGAAGCGGATGGATCGTCCAATGTGTTCTCTGTAATCAGGCGATGGATATCGAAGACGAGATCGGGTGTCAGCGATCGATCCTTCTTGTTGACGATCCTTTGCATGGTCCGGTAGTTGTTCAAGATCATCTGCTCGCTGTTGTCGCGTGGAGCTCGACCGGATCGGATCATGTCTTTGGCGATGGGCCGCGTCGTGACGGCACCTTCGAGTTGGCTCGAAGTGATGGCCTCTTCCATGAGGTTCCGGATCAGATAGCGATCCTTCGATTCCGGGTTGGTGACCGGCTCAGGCATCTCAATCACCCCGCCAATCCCCATGTCGATCCGCTGGAGTTGTTCCGCTATGGCGTGCCATTGAGCAAATCGAAATGACTGCCCCCCCGTGTCCAGGAGTGGCAGATCTTGCATGAGTCCCTGGCGGCGGAGTTTGATCAAGAGCCACCACTCCCGAGGGGAGAATCCCTGTGGCGGTGTTTTATGTCGGAGCGTGTCCCAGTGAAGGAACTTCCCAGGTTCATGCCGGTTATCGGTAAGTGCATGGAGAACCTCCGCGAGCCGACCAGCCTTCATAACCTCGTCGAATAGCTTGTGTGTAGGAGGTGGTTGTTGAGGGTGTTTCATCGTTAATTCAAGCTGTTAACAATAGTTAGGAATTACTAATCTTATACTATCATCCACAGAAATAGTATATATGAAGCTTTTTGATCGCCAACTACTAAATCTGGAAAAATTAGTATTAGATTAGTGTTTAATCTCAGGATCGTTCCGTGGGGACTGCTGTAGTCCCATAAATCAGGTTTTGCGGGTCTGGCGGCGTGGATTTTCTGGACCGGCGGCGAGATGCACACGATGTTTCGATCAGGGATGGCGAATATCAGGTGGATCCTATTCTGGGGGGCTTCTCATGCGACTACAAGTAGTGGATGACGCCGTGCGGTTTTCCTGCGGGAGTTGCACCGCCTGTTGTGATCAGCCCTGGCGAACCATGATCGAGGCGTCGAAGGCCCAAGCGCTGGACGAACACGACTTCAGCGCCTATCCCCAACTCGCCGGAAAAGGGTTCTATCACAAATCGAAAGCCGAAAGGAATCCCCGACATGGGCAGCCGGACACCCCTCGGCCGGAGTCGCTGTACCCACTCGCCAAGGGCGAAGGATCGCGGTGCCTGTTCCTCGATACCGACGGTCTATGCATCATCCACAAGGAACTCGGGCCGGAGGCCAAGCCGAACATGTGCCGGCAGTTTCCATTGCTCTCCGCGCGAAACTGGGTGGAGGATCGGGTTTCCGTCAACTTCGGGTGCCCATCGGTTCAGAAAGATAAAGGTCGAATGCTGACGGAACAGGGGGGCGAGATCGCCGAGGTTGTCACGCTGTCGGATCGACCCGCGCGGCCCGAAGCGTCCGTGTTTCTTGATTTACTCCAGAAAATAACACAAGCCGAATGCACAGCGTTGCTCGATCGGGCGATGGAACTGTTCGAGGCGGGCCGATCGAAGAATGTCTGGGAGGCGTTTGCAGCCTTGTGCTCGATGCTGGCCGCGGCACGTGAGGCTGAGGGGGAATCAGCCAGGGGGCACGGGCAAGCGGAGCCTGTCCGTGGCACCCAAAGCCAGGGCAGCCCGATCGACACAACGCCGGTGGTCCGCTCATATGCCGAACCGTCGTCGGCGCCGATGCCGGTCCGGCTGCTCTTCGCCGCGACGCTCTATCCGGATACGGTGCCGCCGGATGCCGTGGACGGACTGGGTTTCTTCCGCCGCCTGACGCTGATCCCGAAGTTGATGTCGCTGGCCACGCTCTCGGGTGGCTACGCCTCGCGCCTGCTGGGGCGAAACGTTTCGATCAACCGTGTCCTGGCGCATGAAGTCGAACCGGCGTTGCCTGACGAGGCGACGGACCTGCTCCTGCGCTACTTCCGATCCCGCATCTGGCAGCGAACACTGGCGGGCACACGCCTGCCGATCGTCGCCGCCGTACACCAGCACATTCACGATCTAAACGCGATCCTCTTTTTTGCCCGCGCCGAGGCGGCCGAGCAAGGCGTTCCGCGACTGACCGGAGAGATCATCCGCCAATCGTTGACGCGCGTCGAGTTCCATCTGGCCAACCAGGCGCGACTCTACGACCACACGATGAAGGGCTGGCTCAAGGCAAGATTATGCGATCTGGATCTGGCGAGGGAGAGCCTGCGGCTCATGGCCCTGAACAAGTGCGGCGTACCCATTCCCGTACAGGATGATTCAGGCAGTTCATCAGAGCCTGACGTGTCGTAACTGGAAATCGAGATTGTTGTCTTTATTGTAAGCCTGAATAGTAGTCGGCTTCAGCCGACTGGTGTTTGCCACCAACTTCAGTCGGTGGATCAAGACGCTCCAAGGTAATATCAGCCGGCTTCAGCCGAGCTTGATTCATAAAAAGCCCGGCGAAGCCCTATGTTCAGGCTCGCCCATCTGGGGCCATTGTCACTACCCACATCTCTTCATGACATTCAGCGCGTTTCAACGGGCTTCCCGATCAGCCCGGCTCATCCCCTGGCGGCGATGAACAACTCGTCCACCTTTTTCCAGTTCACCACATTCCAGAAGGCGGCGATGTAGTCGGGTCGGCGATTTTGATAGTTCAAATAGTAGGCATGTTCCCAGACGTCGAGACCAAGGACGGGGATGTGCTGGTACATGTACGGCGCGTCCTGGTTCGCCGTGCTGCCGACGTGCAGCTTGCCGTTCTGATCGAGCCCCATCCAGGCCCACCCACTCCCGAATCGGGTGGCCGCCGTGTTGGCGAACTTCTCCTTGAAGGCATCGAAGCTCCCGAAGACCTTGTTGATCTCGTCCCCGATCGCCCCGCCGGCCGTCCCGCCACATCCGGGGCCCATGACCTGCCAGAACAGACTGTGGTTGACATACCCGCCACCGTTGTTGATGACCGCCTGGCGGATACTGTCGGGCAGGCCGGCGGCATTTCGCAGGATGTCCTCGGCCGACTTGCCGGCGAGATCGGACTGGCCTTCGATCGCGGCATTAAACTTGGTGGTGTAGCCGTTGTGGTGCTTGTCGTGATGGATTTCCATCGTCTTCGCGTCGATATGAGGCTCGAGTGCATCAAAGGCATAGGGCAAAGGGGGCAGTTCAAAGGCCATGGCTGGGCTCCTGTTGAGGATAGGTGTGAGCGAAAATACTTCTTTACCGAACGAATGAAATGTAGTCCCGCTATCGAGCGGGGTCAAGGGGATTGACGATGGACGGTTGACGATCGACGATTGAAGCAGATATACAACGAAGGCCCCGTGGATGGTTCGGGCCGTGTCGTGGGAGACCTGTCATGAGTAACCTGGATAGACGACCTTTGCTGCTGATCGTACGGGATGGCTGGGGGCACAATCCCCATCCAGAATGGGACAGGGCGAACGCCGTTCACCTCGCCCGGACACCGGTGGACGAACGGCTGCGGAAAACCTATCCCTGGGTGCAGATCCACACCAGCGGCGAGGACGTGGGCCTGCCCGACGGCGTGATGGGCAACAGCGAAGTAGGCCACCAGAACATCGGGGCCGGTCGCGTCGTCGATCAGGAAGTCATGCGGATCACCCGGGCCATCCGCGACGGCTCCTTTTTCGAAAACCCCCGGCTCTGCGGAGCGGTCGATCATTGCCAAAAAACGGGCGGCGCAATGCACCTGATGGGCCTGTGCAGCAGTGCCGGCGTCCATTCAGTGCTGGACCATGCCTATGCCCTGCTGGAGTTAGCCCAGCGCCGAGGGCTGACGCGCGACCGCGTCCTCTTCCACGCCTTCGGCGACGGCCGGGACTCGCCGCCCAATGCGGGCGTCGATTTTATCCGAGAAGTCGAGGCGAAGATGCGTGAGATCGGCGTCGGCCGAGTTGCCACCGTCATCGGCCGGTTCTACGCGATGGACCGTGACAACCGCTGGGACCGCGTGGAGGCCGCCTATCGACTCCTTACCGAATCGGAGGGCCGCCGGGCGGCGACGGCCGAGGCCGCCTTTCACGACTACTACGCCAACCCCACCGAGCCGCACCGAGCCGGCGACGAGTTCATCGAGCCGAACGTTGTGGGCGATCCGCGGCCGATCCGAACCGGAGACGCGGTCATCTTCTTCAACTTTCGCGGCGACCGACCTCGGGAGATCACGCGAGCATTCGTGTTTGAGGACTTTCCGTACGCGGACGAGGGAACGAGAAAGGATTCTCGTTCCAGCGAGGATTCTCGTTCCAGTGAGATTCGGCAGGGCTTCGAGCGAGGCCCGAAGATCGACACCCTCTACTATTGCACGATGAGCGAATATGAGCGCAGCCTCCCCGTCGAAGTCGCCTTCCCGCGCCCGGAGAAGATGGCCAACATCCTCGGGGCCCACGCCGCAGCGCTCGGGCTGTGCCAGTTCCGCTGTGCCGAAACCGAGAAATATCCACACGTGACGTTTTTCTTCAACGACTACCGCGACGAACCCTTCGACGGCGAGGATCGGCAGATCGTCCCCTCCCCTCGCGACGTCTCCACCTACGATCAGAAACCGGAGATGTCCGCCCTCGGCATCACCGAGGAGATGCTGCGGAGAATCGAGTCAGACGCCTATGACTTGTTCATCCTCAACTACGCCAACGGCGACATGGTCGGCCACACGGGCAACCTCGACGCCGCGATCCGGGCCGTCGAGACGGTCGATGCCTGCGTCGGCCGCGTGGTCGATGCGGTCTTGGAGAAAGGCGGCGCGGCGATCATCACCGCCGACCACGGCAACTGCGAACAGATGATCGACCCGGCGACCGGCGGCCCACACACCGCCCACACAACATACGACGTGGACCTCATCGTCGCCGACGACCGCCTCAAGGGCCGCCCCCTCCGAGCCGGCGGCCGCCTCGCCGACATCGCCCCAACCCTGCTCGCCATGGGCGGCATAGAGCAACCAACGGAAATGACGGGCGTATCGCTGTTGGATTGACGATTCAAACCTTATCAGGCGTGGCTCAGCGCAAAGGTCGCCAATCGCACGGGTGGCATGGCCAAGCGCAGCGCGGCCATGCCGAGCGTCGGGCATGCCACTCGATGTGTCGGGATCATCAACCCGGGTACCCGTGGCATGTACGAGAAGTCTGAGCTAATCTCGCATGAAATGGAGATAAACAGTGCAACCAAGGGCGTGCTGGATGCGTTGAACGCCAGCACAGCGTTTGCCTGCGAGGTGCGGGCCGATCGATTGTCGCGGGCGCTCTATGCGACCGACGCAAGTCTCTACCAGATCGTGCCCGATGCCGTCGTGCTTCCCCGCCGACCCTCCGACGTGGCCGAAACCGTGCGGGCCTGCGGGCGATTCGGCGTGCCGCTGACCGCGCGCGGGGCGGGAACGGGCCTGACCGGCGGGGCCGTCAATCGCGGAGTTCATCTCGACTGTTCACGCCACCTGAACCGCATTCTGGATATCGACGTACATGGAAGAACCGCCCGCGTCGAGCCCGGCGTGGTCCTCGACGAAATGAACGCGGCCCTGGCCCCCCACGGTCTCCACTTCGCCCCAGACGTGGCCACC
>JBHHUV010000039.1:0-12666 GCA_046754005.1 Phycisphaerae bacterium
GGTATCTCGCCCATCTGCGTCAGGTACATCCGGATCGGATCGTCGATCCGACGGCTTGGCGACTCGACCGGAAACTCCTCCTCGACGGTCTCGGCCTTGTTCGGGTTGAACTCCTTCTTGGCAACGGTATGGTCCTCGCCGAAGGTGACCCGCTTCGCATCTGCCTCGTCGATCATGTCGATCCCGGCCTCTTCGAGGCGCAGAAGGATCCCCTCAAGACGATCCGGCAGGACCGCCTCATCGGGAAGCGCATCGTTCAACTCCTCCCAAGTCAGAAAACCGCGACGCCGTCCCTTCGTGACAAGATCATTCACGCTGATTTCGACTGGATCGGTCACTTCCTCAATGCGATGAGGGTCGGTCACAGGAGAGTGTTTGTGCATCACACGTGTCATGCTCTAAAGCTCCATTATCTTTGATTGCGCCGGTACGAAATGAATCCCGAAAGCCCCGGCATCTCGATCCTCGATCCGCCGTGGGCCCGGTCCTCGTTCCAATACCGATCACCCTTCACCCGATCGGTCGCGGCTCACCCCGGCGACCGGTTCGGCTCGTACCCGTTTCCAAAATACACTTCGACAGAACGCCGACATCAGCCGGCATGTTGCGATTCGCGCGTCTCGGCGCCCGCCATTTTCAGGGCCGCCAGATGTTTGTTCGCCGCGAATTGATGGGCCTTTCGAGCGGTTTGGCCCAAGTCTCGGACCGCGGAGCGATCCGCCTCGCCAACTCCGCCCGACTGCTCGATATCCGTTTCAATCGCTACCTGCCGATTTCGCTCCTCGACCGATCCCAACGATCGGTGCCGGGCCAACAGGGCCTCGGCCTCCGTGTTCTCCTTGATACAACGAAGATGGGCGATCGCGCCTTCGATCGTCTCGGCATAATTGCCCCGCCCCTCGCCGGCCAACTGAAGATCCAGCAACAGACGCGCGGTTTCGACCGATTCAAAGCGGCCGAGCAATTCCGTGATGCCTGCCCCTCCATCTTCCCGGCCTGAATCCAGAACGGCGCGGGTGATTTCTTTCAAGTCTCCCTCGGGCAACAACTCGATGTCCAGCTCCCCGGCAACAACGCCGTGGTAACTCGGATCATTCAGTAATACGCCCAATATCTCCTTCACCGCGGCCACCGCAACACCCGGCGGCGAGACTGGCGCGGAATCCATCCCCGGCTCCACGGACGACGCAGCCGATGGGATACGTCGCGCGACGATTCTCAGTTGTCGTTGCACCTCCGCGCCGGAAAGCCCCAACAGCTTGCCGACCTGATTCAGGATGAGCCCCCGTCTGATAGGATCATGTTTTCCACTGTGCGTAGCCTGTGCGACGAGGGTCAAAAACTCCTCGACCGCCCGCCGCCGATCGGGTCCGGTCGCCGCGTCGCGGTAGCGACGACTGACTTGGTTCCATTTTGATTCTAGCGCGTCCAATGCAGACGTCAAAACACTTTCGAACGCCTCTTTGCCCTCGGAAGCGAGAAGTTCGGCAGGGTCCAATCCTTCTCGGACGTAGGCCAGTCGAACGTCCAGTTCCTCCGACAGAAAGACGCCCAGGGACCGATCCGCGGCCTTCATACCGGCCGCGTCGGAATCGAAGACGAGGGTGACCGAATCCACATAACGACGAAGTAAACGGCAATGATCCACCGTCAGGGCCGTCCCCAGTGTCGCCACCGTCTGACCAAAACCGGCCTGATGGGCCAGGATGCAGTCCGTATAACCTTCCACGATCACGGCGCCGCGCGTCTGGGAAAAGGTCTCCTTCGCAAAGGTCAGACCGTAGAGGCATCGACTCTTGTCAAAGAGCAGGGACTGCGGCGAATTCAGATACTTCGCCGGATCGTCGTCCAAGGCACGCCCGCCAAAGCCGATCACCCGATTCATCACGTCGTGAATCGGGAAGATCAACCGGTTGCGAAAGGCGTCATAGCACGAACCATCGTCCTTCTGCTTGACGAGGCCGGCCGCAACCAACAAGGCCCTTGGGATATCCGCTCGCGACGCGGCATCGCGCAAGGCGTTCCAGCCGGGCGGGGCGAACCCCAACTTAAACCGGCTCGCGGTCTCCTCCTGGATGCCCCGATCGGCGATATAGGCCCGCACGCTCGAAGCCTCGGTTTCGGAGAGGGCCTTTCGGAACCAGCGGCAGGCCCAGCGATTGACGCGCTCGAGGTCCGTCTTGCTCGGGCCGCTTGGACCGTTCGAGACTGTTTTTTCGTCTTCCAGCGCGATACCGGCACGATTGGCCAGAATCGCCCGGGCCTCGACGAAATCCACCTGTTCCTTCATCTGAATGAACTTGAAGACATCGCCTCCCGCCCCGCATCCAAAGCACTTGAAATACTGCTTCTCCGGTCGAACGTTGAATGAGGGCGTTTTCTCATTGTGGAACGGGCAGAGCCCCTTGTAGGCACTACCGGCCCGCTTGAGCGACACATAGGACGAGACGACCCCCAATAGGTCGCTGGCCTGTCGAATCTCTTCAGTTTTTGCCGCGAAATCCCTTCCGACCACCTGAGGTGCCCCATCCTTTCGGGCTTACGTCCGGCATGAGAGTGAGACTGTTCACTCGTAACCTGTTGGGAATACGTCCGATATCGTTCATGCTTGCCCTGAAGACCAACCGACCGGTGTGTCCAGAGACTATTTAATATAACACCTATATTGGCAATGGGCAAATTATCGGTCAAAAAAAAATAAAAATACGCGTGCTCCCGGTTCATCACACAGGCGCAGGATGCCCTACAACGCATCAATGCACCCAATAAAAGGGACCGATAAAATACGCATTATCAAATGCCCATCGATTTGGACAGGACATCTCACAACTCCTTACAGAAAAACAAATTATAGCAACAATAGAGCTTTTTTCAGCCAAAATGACAGGACAATAAGGACACATTCGAGATTTCGATCAGACTTCTGCCTGAGATGGAATGGAAGCACGAGGGGCAATTGCGGATTAAGCTTTATGATAGATCGCAGATCGATCTTTACACACGTTACGGACCAATCCACTCGGAGATACTCATGAAATTGCGAATCATCAACATCTGGACGAGGGGAATCACAGGGTTCTCATGCTTCGCCTGGATGATCTTCGCGCCCGGTTGCACCGATGGTCGGCCCTTCCGGCTCGGCTCGGATTCTGTTTCAAAAGCCGATGACACCAGCACGAATGCGCTGAAATCGGAATCCTCCATCTATCCGACCGCCTTTTCCACGCTCCCATTCTGGAACGACGGTCTCTCCGAGATGAGCTACTACGACGCCGTGGACACCCTTTACAGCAAGCCCCGCCAGTACATCCGAATCATGCTCCTCAATCGCGAATGGCTCAATCCCGTCCAGCGCGTCAAGGCCGAGAATCAAAACATTCTGGTAGCCTCAGGTGACGGAAGCGAACGCAAATCATCCGTTCCCGTTTTCAAACTGAACATCATCGAGGAGATTCCCACCGAAAACTACAACTATCGCCACATGATCACCGTCTTCTTGAACCGACATACGCTCATCCCGGAGAAGCTCGCCGCCTCCAGCCAGGAATGGTGCGGGACCACGTTCAAGCAACTCCAATGGTTGCCCGAGGGCCTGCGTGTGCGAAGTTTCAGCTACTTCGAGGACGAAGCGGATCGCGAGTGGAATCTCCCCCCATCTCCGGTGGCCTATCCTCGAGAAGCCTTGTTCGTCCTGGCCCGGGCAGCCTGCGCGTCTGAGAACGATATGGACCTGTTGCTGCTCCCGTCGATGCGTTCAAACCACGCATCCGAACCGATGCCTGTTCCCGTGCACTTGAAAGTTGGAGCAACACGCTCATCCGTGCGCGTTCCCTTCGGCCGATTCTCGGCGAAAACAATCACGATCACGGACGAGAACGGCGACGAGACGGCTCGCTATCAGGTCGAGGCCGAGGCTCCCTATCGTTTGCTCTCTCATCGCACAAGGGACGGTCTGGAATTGTCCCTGCGCTATGTGGAACGCCGTGCCTATTGGGATAGAACCCAGACCAGCCGATTCTATCGACAGGGAGCAGCCCCATGACGCCGGCGCCCAGCCCGCCCACACCCGAAGAGGAGGCCCTTTTGAGGGATGAACTCGCGCGATTGCGTGCCGCGAATCATGCAACGTTCAAGCGGCGCATCGCGGTGATCGGTGTCGTTCTCCTCTTCGCCACTGGAGTCCATTGGCATCGAGAAATCGGCCTTTGGACGGCGGCACGATGGTACGCCCTGCGCGCAGGCGGTCCCACCATCGACCTCGAATCCGCCCTGAAGCTGATCCGGGATCAACGGGCCATTGTGATCGATGTCCGCCAACCCGAGGAATTCGCCGTTAGCCACCTGGACGAGGCTCGATCGCTCGCCTTGTCGCGCCTTCAGAGTGGCGGCTGGCCCGAGGACTGGCCGACGGATCGGCCCATCATCGCCTATTGTACCATTGGCTATCGCAGCGGAATCGCCGCAAAACGCCTCGAAGCGGAGGGGCTCGATGCCCACAACCTCATGGGAGGCATCCTGGCTCTGGCCGATGCTGATCAGTCCCTGGTCAATGATTCCGGACTCACGTGGGCGGTTCACACCTGGCGCGATTCATACGCATGGCTGCTGCCTCCCACCCACCGGGCCGTTTACGAAAAGGAGTCATCGTCGATCCAACAGACTACAAGCTCGAAAAGATGAATGGCACAAGAATGCTCGGGTGTGAGATGCCGAGGATAAGAAAGTCCTCAAATACTTTAATATTCATGCCTTATGAGACTGGAACGTTGGGTGGATCGCCCTGCTGGGTAGTGAGAGAAACCGATACGGAAGCCCGAAAACGATCATGGTTTTCGAGATCCGACCCAACTGATTGAGCCCTGAGTTCGGCAATTCTCTCCATCCCAAAAAAGGGCGGGTTTACCGTTCTCCTCGGCCGATATCTTTTTCTGAGGCACAGTGGCCAGGGCTTGCAATGGACCTCTAACCCGCGTAAAGTCTATCATACACAAAGGGGAAAGCGCCCTTAGCGGGGCCTGCGGCTGCCTTCGGCCACTTGGCCGTCCCACCTGGATGGACGCCGCATCGCTCGGGATGACTTGGCAGAAGAAAACCTACCATCCGCCGACGTTGCGAGGTATAATTTCAGGTTACCCCCGCGGAACCTCCCACCGCTTCGCCGATGCGCGAACGAATAGATTTAACACGACTTAGGAGCTTCTCATGATGCGACTCCGATTACTATCCGGCGCGATGGCTGTATCGCTGCTCTTGGGCGGCAATCTTGCAATCGCCGATGACGATCCACCCGCCGAGCAAAGGCTCACCGAAGCCGTCAAGCTCTATGACAACGGCCAATACGAGCAGTCGCGACAGTTGCTGCGCGAGATCGAGGATTCCGATCTCAAGACCCAAGACGAAAAGCTTCAACTTCAACGCTATCTCTCTTTGACCGCAACTGCCATCGCGGGGGTCCAGGACGCCTGGTTCCAGTTGGGCCGCGGCAACCTCGCCTTGGAGGAGAATCGGCCCGACGAGGCCAGGAAGCACTTCCAGGCCGTCATTGAGAATCGCTTCGCGCCCGACGATTTGAAAGCACGTGCCCAGGCCCGGCTCAAGACACACGTTGCCAAGACGGCCGACAAGGCGAAGCCCTCATCTCAGTCGGTTTCACCCGACACCCAAAAGGCGCTCGATCATGCCTCATTGGTTGACATCCTGGCCCGAGAAAACGAGCTGCTCTGGCAGAAGGCCGTCGCTTCCTACAAGGCGACCGCCGGCAAGATTCGTAAGGCCGTCAATGCCGAGGATTTCGACGAAGCCCGGCGCCTGCTGGCCGTCGCTAAGCAGACTGTCGAGCTGAATCGACGTTATGCGTCACCGGTCACGCGTTATGAAGATCTTCGCCAACAGGCCCTCGACCTGGAGGCCTTTCTCGAAGACGAACATCGCGTATTCGAAGAATACCTGATCAAGAAACAGGTCGATGAAGTCAAGCAGCGAGAAACAGCTCGGATGGAACACATCCGGCAAAACCAGCAGCGCCAGATCGACCAGTTGCTCGAGCAGGCCGCGGAGCTGCGCAAGGAGCGACGACTCGAGCAGGCCATCCAGGTGCTCGACCAGGTGCTTGGCATCGATCCGAACCATGATCAGGCAAAGTGGATGCGCGAGACCCTGGAAGACCTGATGATGAATATTCGGGATCGAGATGCCGTCCGCGAACGATCCAGGCATTCCCAGGATGTCTATGTCTCGAACGACGAGGCCAACATCCCCTACAACAAGGATATCACCTACCCGAAAAATTGGCGGGAGATCACCTCGATTCGCCGCGACACCGAAGCCGCCACCGAGTCGCCGGAGACTTTGGAGGTTCGCAAACGGCTTCAGAAGACGGCCCCCGAACTTCGGTTCGACGCCGAACCCTTCGAGGAAGTCATCAACAAGCTTCGCGCCCTGACCGGCCTCAACATCGTTCCAAACTGGTCCGCTCTCGAGGCATCGGCGATCGAGAAGGACGCCGAGGTCTCGCTCCGTCTCGACAATGTGAAATTCGAGAAGGCGATGGAGTTGATCCTCGACAACGTCGGCGCCGGCGAGGTTGAACTCGCCTTCGAAATCGACGAAGGCGTCATTCAGATCTCCACCAAGGAAGATCTCAGTCGAAAAACCGTCACACGCGTCTATAACGTGCAGGATCTGATCATTTCGGTGCCCACCTTCAGGGGGCGGGAAATCGATCTCAACCAGATCGGTCAATCCCAAGGTCAACAAGGCGGTCTCGGCGGCGGTCGATTCGTCGGCCGGGGCGGTGGACAGGGTGGAGGTGGCGGCGGACAAGGTGGACAAGGAGGCCTCTTCGGCGGCGAAGGCGGCGAAGAGGATGAAGACCAGGGCGATCTCGAAGATCCCCTCGAGCCGATCGTCGAACTCATCCAGGAAACCATCGATCCCGAGAGTTGGCGAGAAGCCGGCGGCAATGTCGGTTCGATCTCCGATCTCAACCAGCAGTTGATCGTCACCCAAACTTCAACCGCTCATGCGGAATTGCGCGACCTGTTGAAGCAGCTTCGCCAGGCACGAGCCCTTCAAATTGCCGTCGAAGCCCGATACATCACGATCTCACGAAACTGGCTCGAGCAGATCGGCGTCGATCTCGATGTCGTCCTCAACAATGGCAATGCCGGTTTCGATCGAACCTCGATTCGCGATCCCAACACGAACCTGCCTATCCTGGTTCCCCGGCAATTCACCCGGCTCGGATTCACCCCGGGTGCCCCCGGCGGTGTCGGCATCGGCCTCCCCACACGGCCCTTTGGACAACCCTTCGGTCAGCCGGGGCTCGTGCCTCAGGCACAGGGCGCCGCTAACAACTTCACTCCCATTCCCCTGGTCAACAACACCCTCGACCTGGCGGCTCCGTCCGACACCAACATCAACGGTTCACTCGGAAGCCTGGTCAATTCAACCCCCGCGTTCCAGATTTTCGGGAGTTTCCTCGACAACATCCAGGTTGATTTCCTGCTCCGCGCCTCCCAGGTGGACAAACGATCCAGCAATCTCGACGCCCCGAGGCTCGTCCTCTTCAACGGCCAGAGAGCCACCTTTGAATCCTTCATCGAGCAGGACTACATCGCCGCCCTCACCCCCGTCATCGGCGACAATGCCGGAGCCTTCACCCCTAACGTCGACACCGCCCTCACCGGCCGATCCCTGGATGTGCAGGCCACCGTTTCCGCTGACCGCCGCTATGTGACCATGACGGTGCGAACCTTTACTCGTGTGACCGGCGACTTCCGTACGGTCTTCTTCGGCGGCTCCCAGACGGTCGGTTCCGGATTCATCGAGCTGGCCACCCAGACCACACAGCAGATTCGAACGACCGTATCCGTCCCCGACGGCGGTACCCTGCTGATCGGCGGTCTCAAGCTCTCCGGCGAACGCGATGTGGACGCCGGCGTGCCGATCCTCTCAAGAATCCCGATTCTCAAGCGGGCCTTCTCCAACACCTCCAACGTCAAGGATGATCAGGTGCTGCTCATCCTGATCAAGCCCACGATCATCATCCAGGAGGAAGCAGAGGCAGAGGCCTTCCCGACCCTCTCGGCAGCGGGCAGCGGATTCTGACTCACAGCCAATATCATATTTCGGAACCCGATCGGGCCGGTCACCTGAACACAGGTCGACCGGCCCGCTTTGTTACCGATATACTCACACTGGTGCGATCCTGCATCGGAGTGATCCATATCGGCATCGCCGACGCGAACGCGGTGATGCGCACCTCCTGACCAATTTCGCGCTCGGCATCCGCATGGTCTCTCACGCAACAACCCCGAAAGACGAAACACTCCCGCCGCCCCTCGCCCCACGTGTCGATTGGCTCGGTATGACCGCCTGCATCTTTGCCGCCGGTGTGGTGTTGATGCTGGCCGGGTTCAAAGTCGGCAGCCTCGATATCGGCTACCACATCTCTTATGGGCGACACTTTCTGGAGACCGGCGAGATCGTTGGCGCGCGGCCGGATCCATCCCTATATCCCGAAACCGCCATCCCCTTCGTGAACGCCAACTGGGGCAGCCAGGTGATCATGGCCCTGGCGGAGCGGGCGGGCGGCGCGATGGGCCTTTTTGCCCTGCGCATCGCGCTGATTGGAATCATCTTCGCGTCCATCGCCGCCGTCGTTCGGCAATTCGTTCCTAATTGGCTCGCCGTGGCGACGGCCTGGCTGTTCGCCGCGCTGCCCGCCTACGAGCGTTTCAGCATGCGCCCGGAGCTGTTCAGCTATGCCATCCTGTCGCTTCAATTGCTGATCCTCACGCGAGGGCTGAAATCCTGGAAATCCGTCGCCGTCCTCGCCGGTCTGCAAATCGCCTGGGTCAACCTGCACAGTTATTTTCTTGTGGGGCTCTGCTTGAGTGGCGTTTGGCTGATCGGCCTCCTCCTGCGTCAAGGATTCTCCAGGCTCAATGTAAATTCGAATAGGGCCGATCCCAGGCACCCGACCGGGATGCTCGCCATGGCCTTGCTGATTCAAATCCTGGTGTGCGGGGGGAATCCCCAATACCTGCGCGGGGCCTTGTTCCCACTGAAGACGCTCGACTTCCTGAAAAGCGGTCAGGTGATCGGCGAGACGATGAAAGAGGCGCCGAAGAGCGCCTGGTCCGCAATCTCCGAGTTCCATTCGCCGTTCAGCTTCATCGGCGAGTCAATTTGCGGCCACACCATTACCGCTTGGCTGGCGTTTCTTGCAATCGCGGGTTTTGGGGTCGTGACACTTTTGGCGAAAGGACGATTCGCGAGTGCAGGGGTGATTCTCCTGTTCTTGCTCATGGCCACACAGATGCGTCGCAACATCGCCCAGTTCGCTTTCGTCGCCGCGCCACTCTCCGTCGCTGGGATCGCGATGGTGATTCCCTGGTCAAAACTTCGGTCCGTCCATCTTAAAACGCTACGTGTGACGTGTGTTACGTTCTTGATCGCGGCATCCTGCTGGATCATCACCACCGTCGCCAATGGGAGTTTCTATTACCACGAACGCCGTGTCAGTCGCGAGTTCGGCACCGGTTACAGTGACCGCACCTTCCCGCAAGACGCCGTCCGCTGGCTCGCCGACAACAAAGACCTGCAACCCAACCTGTTCGTAGATTACTTCTCCTCCAGCAACACGCTCCCATGGCTGCCCGCGCGATTCCAGCTCTTCGTCAACACCAACACCTTCGCCTACGAAGACGCCACCCTCGCGACCGCCTTCAAGCTCGGGCAGGCGCGGATTCCCCACGCCCCGTTCCTCGACAAGCACGGCGTCAATATCATCCTGCTCCACTGTGGGCCGGACACTCAACTAATGGTGAGAAACCTGGTCCACGACGACGGAAACTGGGCGCTCGTCTTTTTCGATGAACACACCGTCATTTTCGTCCGGCGGATCGTGCCTCATGTCGACGTGATCCTCCAGAACCATGCCACCCTCGACGATCTCGATGCCGCTCGGTGGATCGCGCATATCGACAAACCCGATCATGCAAAAGCGCTGACGCTGGGAACAATGATCAACGTGCCGATGTCGCTAGGCTGGTGGAAACCGGCCTCCATTCTAGCCCGTGAGGCCGTGCGTCTGGCACCCGACTACCATGAGGCATGGCATTATCTGGGGGTCGCCGAAGTCAATCTCGGCAAGGCCGCTGCCCGGAATGGAGATATCGCCGATGCCGTCGAACGTTGGAAGAAGGGGATTCAATGCTTTGACAAGGTGCTGGCCTTGTGGCCGGATCACACCGAGGCAAAACGATTTCGCGATGAGACGAAACGGATTCTGGAATTGGCGCCACGACCATGACACAAAGATGGCCTTGTTTACCGCGATGCACGCAGCAATGGATAGGAACCCGACTTGTTCTTGCGAGTTGCATCGCACCGGTGCTTCCCGCTTGTGTGCAAGCCCCCACGGATCCTCACCGCCAAGCCAGGAAGACGCGCACCCATCAAACCGATACGCAACCGCCGCAACCCCGTATTGTCGATTTCCAGCCCGGCATCCGAATCGACTATCGTATCCCACAGGTCGAGATAGAGGCCGAAGTCATTCTCCGCACCGGCCAACTGGAACTCTTCGCCTACAGCAAGGCCCCCACCCCCAAAGAGCACGAAACCATCCTCCTCCTCAAATCCAGACCGAAGTCGATCTACCAGGCACTCGGCCTCATCGGCCTCATCCCCGGCCAACCGATGGCCTATGACTGGAATACGCAGGAAACGCGCCAACCGACCGGCGACCCGGTCGATGTACGGGTTCGCTATAAAGACAAGGGAAGCGTGACGGAGGTCTCCGCCTGCGATTGGATGTTCGATCTCGCCCGGCAGCAGCCGATGCGGCCTACCCATTGGCTCTTCACCGGCTCGCGCCCATGGGAGGACGGTCGATTCGCCGCAGACGTGGAGGGCACGACCGTGACGGTCGTCAATTTTGACACCGCCCTGCTGACTTTGCCGAGTCTGCACAGTGACTCAGATGCCGATCTCTGGCTCGCTGCCAACACCGAGGCCATCCCTCCGATCGGTGCCCGGGTCACGCTCATCCTGCGACCGGCACAACCCGCGAATCACCCACAGCCGAACAGCGATTGACTTCATTCAGCCAAATGCCCGTTCTACGAAATGTCTCGTTTGAATCGTTTCGACGATTGACTAACCGTCCGTTTTCGCCCCCCCGGGATCGGTCTCCCCCGGCTGACCAGGACGACCGGGCCCTGAACGCCCGACCCGCCGATGACGGCGCCCATGCCGACTGTCCAGTTTCTTATCCACGATTTCCTTTTGCTTGGGTGTCAGAATCGCCATAACATCAACAAACAGTTTTTTCTCTAACTGCCTCATGTCCTCCCGAGAAAGTTCCTTGTTCGCACCTCGTCTCGATTCCAGGAAACCCTTGAACAGATCATCGATCTGCCTTCTCTGGTCGGTCTGAAGGTCGTCAAGCTGAAAAACCAGGGTTCTCAGGACGCGCGGATTTCGACCGGAGCCCGCCTTGCGCTCCGGAGGCATGAACCGGCCTTTCCAAAGATTCTCGAATGTCTCTTTTTGTTTATCATTCAAGACGGCGGAGATGTCGTCGTGCAAGGCCTGACGAGCTTCTTTTTTCAACTGACGGGCAGGCGCCGTTCGCTTTCTACGGGCCCTCGCCATCTCGCGGGCACGCTCCTGAAGTGCCCTGAGTCTTTTCTGATCCCGAGCCTGCTGGGCCTCCTGCATCTCCTCTCGAAGTGCCTTCCATTGATCGATTTCCTCCTGGGATTGCCCGTGCTTTTCCTGAATCTCGACGTTTCGTTCGTGATGAGCTTCCAGGAGTGCCGCAATGGCCACTTCTTGGGCTTCCTCCAGACTCAACCCCTGGCTCAGCCATGCGATCTCGGACTTCGGATCGCCTAGCGGCCCTTGACCGGGCCTGGGCTTGCGACGCAACTTTTGTTTCCTGTGATTTCGGCGATCGATGTGCTTGCCCGACGCGCCGGGTCGGCGGGCTGGAGGAGGCGCCAGCCCATAGGATAGACTCGTGGCTGTAAACAAGACCAATACTGCCCAATAAAAAGACTTCATCGACATCGAGAATCTCCCTGTCATGAGAAGCGTACCCTTGTTCAAAATGTGCAACCGATCACCCTGGATGGACCCCTACGGCGAACCAGGCACTGTCGCACTTTCGCTATTCCCGCTCCCCCCTACCAAGGGGTTCAACGTCGGAATCCGGTATACTATTGCGAAGGAATGCCCGATCTCACGCAAATCGTCCGAAAGACCCCGCCCTTCGCGATTCGCCTGGCGGCTGCCTTGTTCATCGGGATGATCCCTCTAGAATACCCCGCGTGATCCCCAAGAAAAACCTTCATAACCCCAGGTAAACATGTATTTTGTCATCATCATGGCGTTCGCGTTGGTCCTGAGCGACGGATTGCCCCCGAAATCGTGCAATCTCTTCGGCAATCCTCAAAACCCCGACGGATACGCCCTAATCGGCACCCTCACGGTCGTATTCGGCCAGCTCGGTCTGATCGCGATCGCGGCCATTCTAGCACGCCGGAAGATCCTGTCCAAGCTGGATGGGACTCCGAAGGGCCACGATGCCGCGACCGATTCATTCGCGTTTTTTCAGCAGGTCGCCCTGTTCATACTGGGGGCCTCCCTCATCCT
>JBHHUV010000040.1:0-12645 GCA_046754005.1 Phycisphaerae bacterium
CGGATGCCCAGGGCCAGGACCGAAACAAGATTGGCAGAAGGGGAGCGCGCGTGAAGGACTGCGATTTCATTCCCAGCGAATACCACGAACGCAGAAGACTCCGCGCCGCCATGAAACTGAGAGCCTCCTGTATTGGGGCCATGTTCATCCTCATGCTGTTGTGGCTTGTGAGTCACCAGCATCGTCTCGCCTCGGCGGAGGCCATGCTTCAGGAGGTCGATCAGCAGCGCCAACAGGTGCAAATTCACGCCCAGAAGCAGGAGGCGCTGAAACACCGGTGGGATCAACTCCACGATCAACGCCGATTAATCGATACACTCTCTCAGCGCACGAAGCTGGTCCTGGTTTTCGCCGATCTCAGCCGGCGTCTTCCGGACCGGATTCTCCTGACAAAACTGGATCTGGACTGCTCCAGACTCAGCCGATTCGTCATCACCGAGCCCAGGGATGACGAGGACGTTTCGGGGGCACACCCGATCAACAGTGTGACTGAATTCGATCCCTCCGAGGAGTTTCGGGACCTCACGCCTCGAATCAAAATGACCGGACTGGCGCGTAGCCAGATCGATGTCATCAGTTTCGCCTCGGCTCTCGAATCCAGCCCGCTTTTCGAACAGATTGAAATGACCAATAGGAAGATCGCCAACTGGGGGGGACGCCGAGCCGAATTATTTGATCTGACCTGCACACTCGTTCCGCATAAGAGGAAGGATCCTTGAAGACTCTGAGAATGAACATCGTGGTCGTCGCCCTGGTCCTCGTTTCCACAGGTGCGTTTGCCTGGGGCTTGCTGATTCCCGGCGAAAAGAAACTCCGTGGGCGATACGATCAGATCGACACGGAGCTCGAACAAGTCACCCGGTTGCAACGCGAAGTCGGGAACGTCGGGGATCTGTACGCGTCGATCCTCGCGTTGGATCGAGAAGTCAGCGGCTTCCGCCACCAGCTCCCCGCCGAGCGAAAGCTGGGGGAATTTCTCGGCGATCTTTCGCGCTGCCTGGAAACCAGCGGCATCGGGGATTTTTCCATTCAACCCAGACCGGCACTGGAATTGGATCAGGCGACTCTCCCGAACGAATTCAGCCTGGCGAAGGGTACTGTCCTCCTGCCTGTCCAACTCGCCTTCGATGGCTCGTTCGCGAATGTCTTTCAGTTTCTGGATTGCGTGGAATCGCTGCAGCGAGTTTCTCATCTGGAAACAATGAACATGGACAATGATGAATCCTCACCCGGCCGTCTGACAGTGAAGCTGGAATTGCACGTGTACTATCATCCCGACGATTGATCGGAAGGGATCCACTCGCCGCACCGTTCGCATCGAAGGGTTCGGCAGACATGAGAATTGCTGATGGCAGAAACCCTGGAAAACCTGACGGCCGGTATCAAGGATCAACTGGCCGCCGAGAAAAAGAAATATGTGATCCTCGCCGTCTTGTTCGTGGTTTTGCTGATCGTACTGGCGCGCCTGTTCATGGACGATTCCACGCCGGAACCGATCCAGGCCGCTCCCGTTGCGATCCACCCCACGCAGCCGGTGCAGGCCCCCGCTCGAGAGTTGATCCGCCCCATCTCCCAGCCGGTCATCCGACCGACGACGACGGCTTCCGGGGCGATTGAATCGAACCGGGCGACTCCTGCCCCCATACTGATCACCGGGAATCAATCCGCCATCTCCGTCCAGGGCCTGTCGCGGGAGTTGAAGCGCGATCCCTTCACGACATCGGACTGGAGCGTCTTTCCCCGGGTGGCCGTTGGAAACGCCGACCGGAAGGAGGATCTCCTTCGGCACAAGGAGTTGCTCGAACGTATCCGGTCGGAACTCGATGAGATGGATTTGCAGTCCACCATGACCGGCGCCGTGAAAACCGCCTACATTTCCGGACACCTGGTTTCCGAGGGCGAACAATTCCGTGGATTCTCGGTCCTTCGCATCGGTGAGCGCCACGTCATCCTTAAAAAATCGGGCATCACACAGACCCTCAGCATGCCTTAGAACACAACCCGGACCGTCCGACAACCGATTCTTAGAACAGACACAATGGAGTGTGCATGCGTTTCACCACGACCATCTCGGACAGTCCCTATGCGCCCGGCGCAAGACGCCATCGAATGCGCCGCCGGACCGTCCTGATCGCCTGCGGCTTGCTGTTTCTGTCCCTCGTACCCACGGCGGAGGGCGTCAGGGATCCGGCCGCGCCTGGCGAAGGGCCGCCCGAAAACCCCGTCAACCGAATCCTCGGCGATTTGTTCAAGGGTGAGGAATCCGCGGATCAGGCGGATGGCAACACACCCGATCCACCGGCGGATTCCTCTTCGGGCAACGAGGATCGATCATCGGAACCGTATGTTCACGTCGGCGTCGATAATCGGGTGACCATGCATCCGTCCAGCTCAGGGCTGCCGCTGGCAGATGCCCTGCACATGCTCTCCGCGCAATCCAAACGCAACATCATCCTCACCGACGGCGTCAGCGGCACTGCCAACGCCAGCCTCTACAACGTCACCTTCGAAGAGGCGCTCAATGCCCTGCTCGTGGCCAACGGACTCGGCTACCGCGCCAGGGGGAAATTTATCTATGTCTATCCGCTCGAGGATCTCGCCAGAATCCAACAGTCTGAACGCAAGATCGCCACGCGCGTCATTCGCCTGAACTACATGAATGCCGCGGCGGTCTCCCAACTCGTCACCCCCCTCCTGAGCGAGACCGGAACCATTCAGATCACCCCACCCTCCAAGGTCGGGCTCGGCGGTGAGGCAGGTCCGGAAGATACCGAGGGAGACACCGTCGTCACCAACGACATTGTCATCCTGACCGACTACGTCAAGAAACTTAACGAGATCGAGAAGGTTATCCAAGAACTGGACGTCTTCCCCCGGCAGGTTCTCATTGAGGCCACCATCCTTCGGGCCACGCTGAACGAAGACAACGCCCTCGGCATCGACTTCACGACTCTCGGCGGCATCGACTTCGGTACCGTCAACAGCGTCAGCCCCGGCGCCCAAAGCATCACGACCGGCAATATTCCCAACGCCCTGCTCAACGATACCTCGTTCACCGTTCGAACCGATTTCAATGCCAACGTACCAGGCGGTGGATTCACCTTCGGCGTGATCAAGGATCAGATCGGCTTCTTCATCCGCGCCCTCGAGTCCGTCACTGACACCGACGTCCTCGCGAATCCGAAGGTGCTCGCCCTCAACAAGAATCCCGGCCAGATTATCGTCGGCCGCCGGGACGGATACATCACCACGACCATCACCGAGACGACCGCTGTTCAGACAGTCGAGTTTCTCGAGACCGGCACGATCCTAACCTTTCGCCCGTTCATCGGTGACGATGGCTACGTCCGGATGGAGATCCACCCCAAGGACTCGACCGGCGGCCTGACGCAGGCGAACCTTCCTTTCGAGCAGACGACCGAAGTCACGACCAACGTGATGGTCAAGGACGGTCACACGATTCTGATCGGCGGCCTGTTCCGGGAGGTCAACACGGAGACGCGCGGCCAGGTTCCGCTCCTCGGGAACATCCCCATCGCCGGTGCCCTGTTCCGCTCCACTCAGGACACGACCGTGCGGGAGGAGGTCATCGTTCTGCTGACGGTACACATCATCAAGGGCGAGGCCGACACCCAGGCGAGCTCGGAACTGGAGGAGGACGTGGAGCGATTCCGGGTGGGGATGCGCGAGGGCATGCAATGGTTCGGCCGCGAACGGCTGGCCCAGACGCACTATGCCTGGGCGTTGCAGCATCTGGAGGCGGGTGATCTCGACAAGGCGTTGTGGGATGCGAAGATCGCGGTCCACAACTTCCCCCGCCACATTCATGCCTTCAAGCTCATCGAGAAGATCCGAGGCCGGCGCAACTGGGAATCGGAGGCCTCCTCGATCCGCAACTTTGTGCGGGATCGCATCCAGGAGGAATCGGGCACCATCCAACCCTCTTTCGGTCGGCCCGCGCTCCCGTTTTCATTCCCCGAGGGATTCGACGAGAAGACCGGCAAGCATCCACGGAAGGCCGCGGAATGAAGACGTACAGAAAATATCCATTCCCCGCGTTTCTTCCATACGGCGTCGGTCTGTTGATCGCCGGCTGCGGTGGGGGCGAGAACAGTCTCCTCGAAAAACACATGGCCGACGATCCCAATGTACAGGCACAGCAGCGATGGAACACCGTTCGAGGCAACGTCAAACTCCGGGTAGCCGAACAGCATTTCAAGGCCCAGCGCTTCGATGAGGCCGAGGCGGTTCTCCACGAAATCTCCCAATTGTCCCCCGACAGTATCGGGGTGTATAAACTCGCCGTCCGTCTTTATCTCGAACAGGGACGGCTCATGAAGGCCCGTGAGGCGATCGACCACGCCCTGGTGCTATCCGGTCGTGATGCGGAGACCGAGTACCTCGCGGGAATCGTCGCCCAGCGATACGGCGAACTGGATGCGGCCCTGACCCATTATCTGTCCGCCAGTTCCCTGGCGTCCGATGTCCCGGAGTACGTCCTCGCTGTCGCTGAAACCTACGTCGCTCTGGACGAACCGGCCGCGGGCCTGGATTTCCTGGAACCCCGCATCGACGACTTCGACGGTTTCATCCCCCTGCGGATGCTCGCCGCGAATATCTGCCAATCCCTCAACCTGAAGACCGCCGCCGTCGAACACTGTCTGGCCGCGATCGGCCGGGATGATCGCAACGACACCACCGACATCGAAGCCGCGATGATCTTCCAATGGGCGGATCAATTCGCCGAATCCATCGCGTTGCTACGGCCGATCGTGGATCGGTCCTGGCCCGAAAACGGCGACCTGTCCCTCGAACAGGAGAACCGCCACGGCCCGGGGAACCGTGGCGCCGCCGTGACGTTGGCCCGCGCCTATCTCGGGACACGGCAATGGCCCGCGGCGATGGGTGTGTTGAAACTGTTGATGGCGGACGACAAGAGCGACATCAATGCCTGGTGTTTGTATTGCCGTGCCGCCCTGTCGGCCGGCGATCTCGACTCTGCCTGGGAAGCCATCGACGTCTTCAATCGACACAATCCGCCCACGCCCGAAACATGCCTGCTCCAGGCCTATGTCGCCCACCGGCGCGGCGATCGAGAGGCGACCCGACGTGCCGCGACCGAGGCCCTCAAACTGGACGAAGACCTCGAATCCGCGCGCTGGCTGCTCGGCCAGGTCGCCGGCGTTTCGAGCCCCTCCGAACCGGTCGTGCCAGAACGAAACACACAATCATCCATCTCCCCGCCGGATTCCTTGCAGAGGCATCCCGTCCTTATCGGGACGGATCAGGATGCCGGGGATCAGGGTCCGGGGGCCGGGGGAACACTTGCTACAAGCCGTACGTCTGAACGGAGCATCCGCCCGACCGTCACTCCGAAAGCCGAAAGCCGAAAGCCGAAAGAATCCATCTCAGCGGCGCCATTCGCCATCCCTGAACTGACAGGCCTGATTGTCATGCGTCAGGAGCCCCCATCCGGTGTGACGCTGCTTCATGCCATGATGCGTGACATGACGGATCCTCCCAGCCGGGCCCCCCACTTATACACCCCTGCCGTCTCAGAACGATTCAACAAAGCGCTATCGGAATCCGGCATGCCCACGTTTTCGACGTTGGGATATGGAGCCGCGGCGCGCAATCTTCACTCCCCTGACACGATCGACCGGACCGTGGCCGCTGTCCCACGTACCCTTTCTCGACACGACGCACATCACGCGACCTTCTGCTCGGTCTGCCGGGAGCATCCGTGTGGCCTGAACTGGAAAACCCGCACCGCCCTCGGATCCCATCATACCACGCCATTTGTGGAAACCGCGAAGCTGGAAACGGAGGCAGGCGATGAGTGATCCCGTACTCAAGCCGTGGTCGCAGGTGGAGGAAGACATCAATGGCAATGATCTTGATGTGACGGCCTCCGAACCAGCGGCCACCCAGGATCGCGCTCCTGATCCATCGCGGGGGGCGGGTTCCTTCGATGTGCAGCCCGACCGACACGGCGTCCCATCCAGACCTCGGATCCGTACCCATTGGGCACTGATGCCGCTCGGTCTGGCGACGGGCACGCTGCTGTGGGGGATTTTACGTTCGGACGCGGGCGGAGTGACGCCAACGATGGGCTGGGTCTGCCTGGCCCTGATTGGAACCAGCGGAATCGTTCTCACCCTGGCCATCAAGTCGCGGCGAAACGCGATCAGCCGCATTCTCAGGGCCGTCGAGCTTCATACGGAACCTGTCTCGATCGCCTCGGTTGCTTCACAATTCGATCCCGAATTGGCACCCGTCTGGAAGGCCGTAGAAAGTTACACCACCCACATCGATCAACGTGTTTCCGATATGATCGATACAGACCAGAAGCTCAATCTCGAACTGACACTCGCCGAATCCCGAAAGAATCAGGCCGTCGATATCGTTGAGGCACTGGCCAATCCGATCTTCGCAACCGATTCCCACGGCCGCCTCATCATGACCAACCCGGCTGCGGATGAATTATTCGGAATCTCGCGGGGGCAATGTCTCAGAAAGCCCATCAAGGAAGTCATCACCGACGAAGGTTTGTTGAACCAGATCCAACAAACCCGGCAAGCCGACACCCGCGCTGCCGAGCGGCGGGCGGAACATTCAATCGGGAATCGTCTTTACAGCTCGACCCTTGTCCCACTTATCCCGCATGAGAATTCGGCGAACGAGGAGAAGGCCGACCACGGCGTCGTCATCCATCTGAGAGACATCACCCGTGAACGGGAGGCGTCGAAGAACAAGAGTGATTTCGTATCGCACGTGGCCCACGAGTTGAGAACGCCCCTGTCCTCGATCTGCGCCTATGTCGAGATGCTCGTGGACGGCGAGGCAAACGACGAGAAAACACGACGAGAGTATTATGAGATCATTCAGACCTCCACCGATCGTCTCCGGCGACTGATCGACAACATGCTCAATATCAGCCGGATCGAAGCCGGCACCGTTCGCATCCACAAGGAGCCCATGGCCCTCTCTCCGGTCGTCAAGGAGGCCGTGGATGTGATGCGCCCCAGCGCCGAAGAGAAAAACATCACCCTCACCGAGCATCTGACACCTGTCGTCTTTCGAGTCAATGCAGATCGCGATCTGATCTATCAGTCCGTGCTCAATCTTCTGAGCAACGCCGTGAAATACACACCCTCCGGCGGCCGTGTCACGGTTCGCATCACGCCGAGGGAGGAAGAACACAAGATGATCATCGAAGTCAGCGATACCGGCGCGGGTATTCCGAAGGAAGACATCCCCAAGATGTTTGGGAAGTTCTTCCGGGTCGAGGCGAACAAGAAAATAGCCAAGGGAACCGGCCTGGGTTTGAACCTGGTCAAAAAAATCGTGGAAACGGTCCACGAGGGAGAAATCGGCCTCAAGAGCGAGGTCGGACAAGGCAGCACCTTTCGAATCGTGCTGCCGCTGATGGCCTAGTGTTTCGAGCCATCCGTTGGATGGATGGGAACATCGGTCTTGGGCCGGTGCGAGCCGGTGATCGTGTGCCGCCCCCACCGTGACATGTGGATCGGACCACTGGAACCGTATATAGACGATCAAAGGAGTTCGTGAAAATGGCTTCTCAAAGAATCCTGGTCTGTGACGATGAGCCCCACATATTGCACGTGGTGGCAACCAAGCTGAGAAACGGTGGATTCGAGGTGCTCTCCGCCGCCGATGGCGAGGAAGCATTCCAAATCGCGATCAAGGAAAAACCCGATCTTCTGATCACCGATTACCAGATGCCCTTCCTCAGCGGGCTCGAGCTCTGCGCCAAGCTTCGCGTCGACCCCAATACCGATGCCATCCCCGTGATTATGCTCACCGCGCGCGGCTTTTCGATCGAAGAGGAAGATCTCACCAAGACGAACATTCGCAAGGTGTTGCCCAAGCCGTTCAGCCCCCGTGAGGTGCATCGAAGCGTGATGGAAATACTGAATACCACCCCCGCCCAGACGAATTCGGCAAACCCGGCATGAATGCACAATCATCAACATCCCCCATGTCGGTTGATCCCGCCGCGGGCCGTCTTCCCACGCCGGTATCGGAGTGGCCTATCTCCGAGTCGAACTTTCGACGGCTGGTCATCCGTTGGCGTTCCGCGCATCTCTGGTTGTCGCTCTGGAATTCCGACGGTCGTATGATTTCCTGCGACGAGGAGGCCGGTCCGTTCTGGAATGCCCTTCGCTCACGCGCCGAGGGATTTCGCAAGGCGATCTCGGCGTTCGTCCGCTCGTCGATGACTGAGGACTCCGCCGGACACAGCGTGGAGGACGTTCCACCGGAGCGCGCGGGGCCCTGGCCGAACGAAATCGGCCTCATCGCCGTCCCGATCCGCGCCCGTCGCCGTTGCATCGGTTCACTGCTCGCGGCCTTCGCCCTCCAGGACAAGGCCGGTGAAGACATCATCCGCCTCTTCAACCAGAGCGGTCTGGAACAGGCCGCGATGGAGCATTTTCTGAGGCAGGCGGGGAAAATATCGCCTGAACATCGATCCGAAATCGCGGGGCTCCTGTCGCTGACCGTCGAGCAGGCCCGTGAAATCGACACACGACATACAGAGATCGCCAGCCTCACGCAAAACCTCGAAAACACCTATGAGGAACTTCACCTGATCTACGAAATCAGTCGCCGGATGGAGATCCCTCAAGAGCCCATGCAGATGTTGCAGCGCGTTGGCAAGGAAATCCGGGAAGCCTCCCGCGCCCGGGGAATCGCGTTCGTCCTCACACGACATGCTCCACTCGCCGGTTCGATGGCGCAACAGGATGCCGACCGGATTCATCCCCTTGAATCGCGCGTCCTCCAATTGGGAAACGCCGCGCCCGATCTCGCCCACATCGAACGGCTGGCCGATTGTCTCGCAGACGAGATCGAAAAGACGACCGATCACTTGCTGCTGAACAAGGCATCCCTCAGACCGGAACTTCAATGGGCCGAACCCTGGCTCCAACATCTACTCGTGCTGCCCATCCGAGAGAAGGATCGCCTGTTCGGAATCATGTTCGGCATCAATTGCACCGACGCCGGCGACTATACTTCCATTGATATTCAGTTGTTGCGTGCCGTTGCGGATCGGGTGGGCGCCGCGCTCCAGAACCAAAATCTCTATGACGAACTCGCCGATCTGTTCATGGGGCTGCTCTTTGCGGTGGTCAACAGCGTCGATGCCAAGGATCCGTACACCTTCGGACACTCGGAGCGCGTCGCCCATTTCAGCCGCGCTCTGGCCGACGCCACCGGTCTCTCCAGGATCGAATGTGATCGCGTCTATCTCGCCGGCCTGCTGCACGACGTTGGAAAGATCGGCGTCCCCGACGCCATCCTGTCAAAATCGGGCAAGCTGACCGACGAGGAATTCGACACGCTGAAGAAACATCCGGAGATCGGCGAAAAAATCCTCTGCCACATCCGACAGGTGAGAGACTTGATCCCCGGCGTCATGCATCACCATGAGCGGATGGACGGCCGGGGCTATCCCCATCGGTTGGCCGGCCGCGATATCCCCCTGTTGGGACGGATCATCTGCCTCGCCGATTCCTTTGACGCCATGACGTCGAATCGCACTTATCGGGCCGCGATGCCCGTGGCCCTCGCCGTCGCCGAAATAAGACGGTGTTCGGGAAACCAGTTTGACCCGCAATTGGCCGAAAAGTTTCTGGGAATCGATCTCGATACGCTCTATCGGGAGGCACACGCCTATACGGGCGGCGATCCCAATATCAGTCGAATCGGTGCGCTTTGCTCGGTTCTCAGCAGGCATCCGGAATCCTGGGGATGACGATTCGACGGGTGCCGGCTTACGGACACGACTGGGTCGTATCTGAAATCCGGGGAGAATGGGCGTCCTGTCGGTCGATGGAAGACCGGCAGGATGGAGTCCGAAAATATTCAACAGCACGCTAAAGGATCATTCGTGTGAGCGCCACAATCACACAATACAACAATGTGGTCGTCCTGAACGTCAAGGACGATTTGGCCGGTGAATATCTCGAGGCATTCAACGAGAGTGCCACACAATGCCTCGACGACGGTCATTACTACCTTGTGATCGACTGTTCCGCCGTCAGCGCGCTGGACAGCGCGGGGCTTGAAATGCTGCTGGACCTCCAGGACAAGTGCGAGGATGCCTTCGGGAGCGTCAAGCTGTGCAGCCTCGACGAGACACTCATCACGATCCTCGAAATCACCCGGCTCGGTCGCAGGTTTGAATGTTTCGACGATCTCGATGCCGCTGTCAGGAGTTTCGGCTGATATGACACACGCGCTGGGCACCCAAACCCGAAAACAAGTCGGGCAGATCCTGCTCAACCAGGGGATTATCACCCGTGAGCAGATCGAAGAGGCCATCGCCGAACAGGCCGCGCGCGGTCACAAGCAACTCTTTGGCGAAATCATCATCGAACTGGGTTTCGCCTCCACCGATCAGGTGCTTGAGGCGCTTGCCGAAACCTACGACGTCCCCTATGCCCGTCTGACACCGCGTCTCGCCGACGCGAAGGTGATCGAACTCATACCGCGCGAGTTTCTCGAAAAACATGCCGTTCTCCCCCTGTTCAAGGTTCGCAACACGCTGACCCTTGCACTCAGCGAACCCTCCAACGTCTTCCTCATCGAGGAAGTCGTCCGGATGACCGGCTGCAAGGTGCAGGTCGTCGTCGCGTCCGCCGCGGACGTACACGCTATCCTCGGCCAATACGTCAACGCCGCCAACGTCTTCGTGATCGACGACATCATCGAGGATGTCTCGACCGAATCCTTCGAGCTGATCGAAACCAAGGCCGACGACATCACCAACCTTGAAGGCATGGCCGGAGACTCCCCCGTCATCAAGCTGGTCAACTACCTTGTCTATACCGCTGTCAAGGAAGGAGCCAGCGACATTCACATCGAGCCCGATGAAGGGCAACTCCGCGTCCGCCACCGTATCGACGGCGTCCTCTACGAAAAGCTGACGCCGCCCGTGCAGATGATGGCCCCCATCGTCTCTCGCATCAAAATCATGGCCGGTCTCGACATCGCCGAACGTCGACTCCCGCAGGACGGCGGGATCCATGTCATGATGGAAAACCGCCCCATCGACCTTCGCGTCTCCACGCTCCCCAACACCCACGGCGAAAAGGTCGTCATTCGAATTATCGATAATTCGCTGGCCCTCGTAAACCTGGAAACACTCGGTTTCTCGATCGACATGCTCAAGCGGATGCGCGAAAAACTTGCCCACCCGCACGGTCTGGTTCTCGTCACCGGCCCGACAGGCAGCGGAAAAAGCACGACTCTCTATGCCACGCTCAGCGAGATCAACTCACCCGAGCGGAATGTCTGCACCGTCGAGGATCCGATCGAATACAACCTTCGCTGCGTGAACCAGTTTCAGGTCAACGAGAAGATCGGCCTCGGATTCAGCACCGTCCTTCGATCCATGCTTCGGCAGGATCCCGACGTCATCATGGTGGGCGAAATACGCGACGAGGCTACCGCCAAGACGGCCGTCCAGGCCGCCCTCACCGGTCACATGGTCCTGTCGACGCTGCACACCAACGACGCGGCTTCTGCCATCACACGTCTGAACAACATCGGCGTCGAGAGTTTCCTCATCGCCGCCTCGCTCGAGGCCGTCCTGGCACAACGGCTCGTCCGCAAGATCTGCCCGCGTTGCAAGGTCGAATACGAGCCTCCTCCCAAGATCCGCCACGCCATGGAACAGGTCGGGCAGTCCGCCGATGTTCTCTTTCACGGTGAGGGCTGCACGCGCTGCCACGGTTCCGGCTACGCGGGACGGATCGGCGTCTATGAACTGTTTATCCCGGACGACACGGTCCGACAGGCCATCACCGACGGCGCTTCCCTGCAGGAATTGAGGCGACTCTCCAATACGATCCACTCCACCACGCTCATGATGGATGGCATGGAGAAGGCTCAGTCCGGCATCACAACCGTCGAGGAGGTACTGCGTGTCTGCGCCGCGTAGGGTCCGCTGTGCGGACCAGCCGTAGGATGGGTTATGTGACCCATCTGTTGAACCTGTAAACTCATGGGGTCCGCCATGCGGGCCATTCGCGCTCGTTAAGGAATCAACCATGGCCGTCTTCACCTATGCCGCGCGTGATGATGCCGGTACGCTCGTTCAGGGCGATGTTACGGCCACCAGCCGGGACGAGGCTGCCCGGAAGCTGCGCAGCGAGGGGAAATTCATCGTTCGGGTCGAGCCGAAGACCGCCGCCGGCGTGCGCGTGCGATCCAAGACCGCCACCGCCCCGCGCCGAGGTAAGTATAACCCCGCCGACCTGATCTTCTTCACCAACCAGATGGCGGTCATGGTTGATACCGGTGTCTCCCTCGCCGAGGCCCTGGAGGCCTCGATCCATGAGGGCAACTCGCCCGCCTTTGCGACGGCGCTGGATACCGTGATCGAACAGATCAACGCCGGAACGGAGTTCTCCGCCGCCCTCGCCGAACACCCGAAGATCTTTCCCGATCTTTACGTCAGCCTGATCAAGGCCTCGGAGGCCTCCGGTAAAATGGGCCCGATCCTCGAGCGCCTGGCCATCTACCTGGAACGCCGACATGAGTTGAGGAAAAAGATCAAGGGCGCGATCACCTACCCCATCGTGATGTGCCTCTTCGCCCTCGGCACGACGATCT
>JBHHUV010000041.1:0-12630 GCA_046754005.1 Phycisphaerae bacterium
TCGTCGATGTGCAGCGGGTTGTAGTCGCCCGAGGCGTCGGCAAACTTGAACACGTCGTGATCGGTAATGCTCTTTTCCAGGGTGCCCGAGTCCGAGACTTCCAGCGTCGGCCGATACTTCGGTTGGCTGAACGACATGAGGCTCCTTATGGATCGATCTCCGCCGAGGGGTTGAAATAGGTATCCCGAACCGCATCGACGACATCCCGGGGAACAAAATACCACAAGGCGCCCACGCACGCGGCCAGGATAACCATGTACAAGGCGAGCACCACAAACCACCGCCGCCCTTTTCGAAATAGTCGTCGTCCACCGAACATGTCTTCTAGTCTCTAGTCTCTAGTTTCTAGATCTCCGTCACTTCCTTCGTCTTCGCCGCCATCATCCCGTCGAGTGTGGCCTCGTATTTCTTGGTCAGCTTGTCGATCGACTCCTGGCCGCGCTTGGCGTCGTCCTCCGGCAGCTCGCCCGCCTTCTTCTCGGCGTCTATTTTCGACATCGCCTCCCGCCGCGCATTCCGCAGCACCACCTTCTGGGCCTCGGCATGCCTCTTGACCTGCGTTGCGATCTGCTGACGCCGTTCCCCCGAAAGCGCCGGCACCGGCAGTCGGATCATCTTCCCGTCGCTCTGCGGATTGATCCCGATATCCGCCTCCTGAATCGCCCGCTCGATGTCCTTCAACGTCGTCGGATCGAACGGCTTCACCACGAGCAGCGTCGCGTTCGGCGTGCTGATCGTCGCCAGCGATTTCAGGTCCATCGGCGCGTCCCCATAGGCGGCCACCTTCACCTTGAGCTGATCCACCAGCCCCGGCGAGGCCCGACCCGTCCGAACCCCGCGATACTCCGACTTCAGAAAACTCACGGCCTTTTCCATGGCCTCCTCGGCCTCAAACTCGATTTCGTCCAACGGCATAGTCCGATTCCTCCTGCGGCCCGATCCGATCGTGGATCCTCGTCTGCGTGTTCGCGGCCTATCCTACGCCCCAACGCAAGCGCAAGCAATCAGAGCCAAGATCTATCAGAGCCACGACCGTAAGGGAGCGGTACCCCCGCGACGCCAATCGAATCCCATCGGAAACACCACACACCGCCCCCCGATCCGAAATCCGCAATCCGAAATCGATGTCGGGCTTGACCCGATACCCCGACCCCACCAGAATGACCCCATCCCACACAGGGACCGGGCATCGAATGGATTCAATCACCCCCAATTGGACGGAGTAACAAAATGAAAATCGAATCGCGTTGCATCAGAGGTTGGACAAGCCGCCTGTTGGCCTGCGCCGTATTCTGCGGACTCGCCGCGCCGGTCATCGGTCAGGACGTGGTCACGATCAAGGTCCGCGGCCAGGGGCTGGACGAGGATGGCGCCGTCAAGGATGCCCTCCGCAAGGCCGTCGAACAGGGCGGCAAGAACGAGATCGCCAGCCGCAGCAAGACCAGGGACTACGCCCTCGAATACGACGTGGTCCTCTCCCGGGCATCGGGCCTGGTGTCGGATTACAAGATGATCGGCCGGCCGCGTGAGGCCAACGGCATCGTAACCGTTGAGATTGAGGCCAAGGTCAAAAAGGGGATCATCGACGCCACCTGGGCCGACGTGGCCATCGAACTGAAAAAGCTCGGCCGCCCGAAGATCATGGTCATGTTCACCGAGGTCATCCACGACCTCGAACGCCCCGAGGGCAGCCGCGAAATCGTCCAGCGATCCAGTTCCGTCGGCACCACCATCAAGCGCAAACTCCAGAAGCTGGGATTCAAGCTGAAGGACGCCGCCCAGATGAAGGCCATCAAGGAGAAGAAGGCCGAACTCGCCTCGGCCGAGGACGACACGGCAACGCTCAAGGCCCTCGCGAGCAGCTACGGCGCCGCGATCATCATCAAGGGCCAGTCCCGGGCGACCGGCCCGGATAAGAAGCAGACCCCCGCCGGTCTCCTGAATATGTGGGAAAGCGACGTGACGATCGCCGGTCTCTGGACCGAGACGGGCGACATGATCTTCTCGAACGCACCGGACCCGACACGAGGCGGCTCGCGCGTGGCCGGCCCGGCCGGCGCCCGGCAGACGCTCAAGAAGGCGGGCGAGATTCTCGGCAAGGCGGTCGTCTATGACCTGCTCGAGGCCTGGACGCGCGGCACGGCCGGCGGCGTGGGCGATGTGATCGTCGAGGTACGGGACGTCGCCTCGGTCCGGCAGGCCATCGCCATCAAAAAGGCCCTGGTCAAGATATCCGGCGTCGAGGAGGTCACCAAGGAGGGCGTCAAGGGGACCGTCACCTTCACCGTCGCCACCGCCCAGGGCGCCGAGGAGTTCCTCGAGGCCCTCGTCGAGCTGACCTTCGCCGATTTCATGCTGGAGGTCGAAGACCAGAAGATGAAGACAATCATCTGCACCGTCAAGAGCAACACCGGCGCGTAGGGTAGACACCGCCCACCACAAAAAGCGTATAGCGCCGGGTGGCATGCCCAAGCACCAGCGCGGGCATGGCGCCGGGTGCCATGCTTACACGCCCCAGCCTCATCGGGGCGGGTAAGCATGTTGTGCCGGCCCGAGAATCCCTTCTCGGTCCCACCCCAATGGGAATCTCATCCCATGTCTTTACGTGCTGGACCGAGAATCCCTTCTCGGTCCCACTCCCACGGGAATCCCTTCCCATGTCTTTTTCTTCTTCCTCTTCTTCTTCTTCTTTAATTTCTCCCCGCTCCTCTGCGGTAAGCATTGCCGTTTAAGTTGTTTTTGTGTTAATATTTCGACGTTTCGGCGTTTCGACGTTCAATAATCCCGCGATTCACGCCCCCCCATCGGCGATCTCGCGCCGGTCGATAGACCTTCCTCCCTCCGGAAACATAGACTTATCAGAACGCGGCGGCCCCATCCGTCGCCATCCCGAAGGGGAGGAACCCACCATGACACGCGAGACATTCGAACAGAAACTCGGCGAATTGACAGCCAGGATCGACGAATTGCCCCCGACACAACGGGAAGCCCTCAAGATGCTGGTCGAGGAGACGCGGGACCGCCACGACCGAATAACACGCCATGCGCAACAGGCCCGGGAGGGCCTCAGCGACTGGCGGATCGCGATGAAGTACCTCGCATTCGACCTCGAAGCCCGTCAGCGCGAGCAGCGCGGCTGAAGCATTTCATTCGTTCTCACCCCTTTGAAATGACGATCCATCACGACCGGCATAGCAGGTCTCATGACCAGTCTCCATATGGATGGTGAGATTTATTGGTGGGCGGTACTCACCCTACGGGGTTGCATGATCAACAGATGGGTCAGATGACCCATACTACTCCTCGGCATGCTTACTCGTCTCGATACGACCGTGACGTGTAAACATGGCACCCGAAACTCGTTATGCGAATTCCAATCAATGCGGAACCGGGCAGCCGCCTGCCTTTGGCGCCGGCTCACGCCCGTACACCTCGTGCTTGGGCCGCGACGAGAGAATCTTCTCCTTGCCCCAATCGACGACATTCTTGAATTGTTCCGACTGAGTGAAGGCGTCGAAAGCCGCCTCGTTGCTCCATTGCGACACGATCAGGTAGGACAGCGGCTTCGACACATCGCGATAGAGACGCGATTCGCCATGGCCGGGCATCGTCTCCATGATTCCCAGCACCTTATAGAAAACCTTCTCGAATTCTTCGGCTTTGCCCTCGATGACGTCGTAGTTCATGCCGATAGTAACCATGCTGATTGCTCCCTGTTTCCAGTGACTCAGGAATTGTATTCCGTCAAACCCGATTCCGAACGATTCTGTTATCGACTGCGCCGCTCATGGAGTGTAGCATCCAATCGTGAATTCAGCGAGCGATGATTGCCCTGCCCAGGTCAAGAATCCGATCCGTCGATATCATGGGGTGGCCACTGATCCACCCGCAGCATGAGTCTGGTCGGATTGACTGCCAATCAGCAAACCGGCTTCGAACCTTGGAACACGACAACATGTCCGCCTCAGGTTACATTCCCACCATCACAGCGAATCACTCCATCCCAGCCCGCATCGATGTTCGGGCAGCCACCCTGCGCAAAATCTGCACGATCGCCGCCGTCACCTTCGTCGCCATGCTGCCGGTCACGATTCTGGTCGCGCCGCTGAAGGAGTTGATTGCGGTTCGTTACGGGGCAACGCCGTTCTGGACCCACAGTTTCATGTCGGTCAATATGATCGGGGCCATCCTCGGCGCGCCGTTGATCGCCCTCCTGGCCGATCGCAATCGGCTTCGCCGCCGCGTCGTGGTTCTGGCGTTGGCGGCCGACGCGGTTCTGCTGGCGTCGATGGCGGTGATGCCGAGCTTGACCGCCATCCTGATCGTAAGATTCTTCGAAGGCGTCGCCCACATTCTCGCCCTGAGCACCCTGATGGCCATGGGCTCGGCCTGGGCCGACAAGACGCACCGAGGCCGCGCCATGGGGATCATCGGCGCCGCGATGATGTTTGGCACGGCCTGTGGAACGCGGCTTGGCGGATTGATCTGGGCGCACCTGACGACGCCCCATTGGACGTTCCTCGTCGCCGGGGCCATTGCAGGCGTTGCCGCGTTTGGGACGCTTCTGATCGTGAGAGAGGCCCCGTCAGAGCACCGCCCAGAACGACGAGATCGCAACCCCTTCGACCTGCTCCGTATCAATCCATCCTTGATCGCCGCCTATGCCTATGCCTTCATCGATCGCCTTTGCGTCGGCGTCGTGATCAGCACGTTCACCCTGTTTCTCGCCGAGTCGCACGGGCTCGATCCGAAGGCGCGCAGCCTGCTGCTGGTGATGTTTCTGCTTCCCTTCGCGCTGCTCGTGCTGCCCGCCGGATGGATGGCCGATCGGATCGGACGGATCGTGCCGATGGCGCTCGGGTCGATCGGATTCGGCGTCGTATTCGGATGCTACGGATTCCTGCCGATGGACGATCTCTACCTGGCCATGCTGCTCTCCGGCATCTTCAGCGCAATCATGTTCGCGCCGAATCTGACACTCTGCGCCGATCTGGCGCCACCTGCGCAACGTGGCGCGGCCTTCACGGGCTTCAACATCGCCGGATCGCTGGGCTTCGTCCTCGGCCCCCTCATGGCCGGCGGTCTGTTCACCATATTGACCCATCAAGGCACACCCGCCTCGGCCTACCGAGTAACCTTCATCGCCACGGGCGCCTTGGAGATTCTCTGTGCCCTGATGACACTGCCGTTTCTTCTGCGTCTTCGACGCACCGGTGTCACGCGGTAGGGAAACGTCGAAACGCCGAAACGTCAAAAAGTCAAAAAGTCAAAATAAAAGAAGAAGATGAAAAAAACTTGTGCTTCCAGATAATCGCACAGCGACAGAGCAGAATCATATATCGCTCTTTGCCCCGAAGTGTCACACGCCTCTTTTTTGCCCCGAAGGGGCGTAACATGTCAGCCCAGGGCAGAGCGAAGCGCCGCCCTGGGTCAGTAGCCCCACCGACACCCAGCCCTGAAGGGGCGATACAATCGGGTGATTCAAGTTCGTTCTTTCACGAGGGTCCACTTAGTGTGATGTGATTCCCCAACCTTTGCGACGCAAAGGATGGGCCGCTCGCACGTGCCGATCGGGTATGCCGGCTAAACCGTTACTTGCATTTGGGTGAGCACGGTCGAGATGGTGGTGGGTATCTTTTGTAATGAGACGACCTGATCGATGCAACCCGTCTCGAAGGCCGCCTTGGGCATGCCGTAGACAATGCTCGTTGCCTTGTCCTGAGCGATCGTTGGGCCTCCGTGCTTCTTAAACAGCCGCACACCGACCGAGCCGTCACAACCCATGCCGGTCATGATGACCCCCACGGCAAGCGGGCCGACCGTCGTGGCAACCGACTCAAATAAGACATCCACGGAGGGCCGAAAGCCCGACACCTTCGGCCCCTTATCCAAGGTCGCCTTCATTTTGGAACCGCTTTTCTTGATACGAAGGTGTATATTTCCCGGGGCGATCAGAAGCTTGCCGGGCGATAATACATCCCCCTCCTCGGCCTCCTTCACGTTCAGCATCGACTCCGAGTTCAACCGCTTGGCGAAGGGCTTGGTAAAACCTCCGGGCATGTGCTGAGTCAACACAATGGGCGGGAACGATGCCGGTATCGTCGGTATCATTTCATGCAAAGTCGCGGGCCCGCCCGCGCTGATGCCGATCGCGACGACCGCGCCGGGGGGAAAGTCCGCGGTGGGTTCGGGCGGCAGGATGGCGGCCGGTTTTCGGCCCAGGGTTCGCTGATTGCTGGCTGCCGCCGTCTCCACGGCCAGGACGACCTTGCGTCGAAAACTCTCCAATGTGGCCGACTTCTCGCCCAGCGGCTTGGCGACATAATCAACCGCACCCAACCGCAGCGCCTTGAGCGTCGCCTCCGCGCCCTCCTGCGTTTTCGTCGAAACCATGACGATTGGGAGCGGATTTCCCTTCATGACCCGCTCGAGAACCTCGAGACCGTCCATGCCCGGCATCTCGATATCCAGGGTGACGACAGTCGGATTGAGCGACTGGATCTTGGCCAGGCCCTCGCTTCCGTTTTGGGCCGTTCCGATGACCTCGATTCCCTCTGTTCCCGACAACGCACTCTTCAGCATGCTGCGCATGAAGACCGAATCGTCAATGATGAGTACGCGAATGGCCATGAAAACGCTCCTTGGAGGCATTGCGTCGAGTCGCGAGAGGCTAACCGGCAATCACGCGGTTGATGGCTTCTTCAACACGGTCTTTCTCAAAGGGCTTCACCACGTAGTCAGCCGCCCCGAACTTGAGCGCCTCCATGAGCGGCTGACGCTGATCGATCGCTGAAATGACTACGATCTTGGCATCCGGATCCTTCTCCCGGATATCCTTGAGCGCCTCGAGACCGCCCTTTTTGGGCATGATCAGATCCATCGTCACAAGATCGGGCTTGCAATCCTCGTACTTCGCGCAGGCCTCTTCGCCGTTGACCGCCTCATCAACGATCTCGCAGTCCATCCCGGTCAGGATGTTCTTGATCATGTGACGCATAAATGCCGCGTCGTCTACAACCAGTACTCGTGTGGACACAGAGTTCTCCTTCAAACCAGCGGGTTCTCAGATCGTTTTCGGTTCCGCCCCGATTTGTTGTACTTGCACTTCGCCGGTCGCGGGATCGAGGAGCATCTTTCGGCCCTTCGTTCCGCCTACATCCTCCGCCACCAGGCGGATGGCGTGTTTGGATAATTGCTCCTTGACGGCCTTGGCGTTTCTCTCGCCGATGCCGTTGTCGACATGCGCGCCAAACATCGAGGCCCCGCCCGTGATTTTCGCCGTCAGCCTCTTTTTGTCGCATCCGGCACTGATCACATCTTCGATCAGCCACTGAAGCCCTGTGTCGGCAAATTTGCCCTTGTCGCCGTGACCATGCTCCGAGGACGGCAACATGATGTGTGCCAATCCACCGGCCTTGGCCACGCGATCAATCAGCGCGATGCCAATGCACGAGCCTAGAACGGTCCGGAGTTTCTCCGGGCTCTTTACTACCTTCACTTCTGCAATTCCTACGTTTCGCGTGATAGACATCACACTCCTCTATCCCATGGAACTTTCGATTAATCGCAACGATGCCGGCGAGGGAAGAACGTAATAGGTCCAATCGAGCCATTTGCCATCCACACTGAACGAAGTCTTGGCCATGAATACTTCGTCTCCGACCATGGCCTGCTCAACGAGAATGACTTCCAGAATGGCCTCCAGCATATCGACGTGAAGTTTCGGCGGTGCCGGTTCCGTGTGAATCTCCAGCCACTTCGCCCAACTGTTCACGAATGAACTGCTGATAATATTGCCCGTCTCCTGAAGGCACGAGCATGCCATCTCGTCGAGCTCCCGTGTCGTTCCCAGCTCCTGCTGAGTCAGAATATCCGTCAGTTCCATCGCGGTTGTCTGGGTCATCACCATCAATGTGTGGCCGTGCATCTGGCTCCCCAACCCCAGGTGCAACGCGACGACCGGCTCGTCGGATTCGCCAGGCTGGCAGACATCGCGAAGGGGGATCCTCTCAAACCCCTCTGTGCTCAACCGAACCCCCTTGTGGAGCCATTTCGACATGGAGCGGGAGGCGTTGAAGGCGCCGTTGATCGCGATCGTGTGCAGCGCGTTCTGCTTGATATCGTCACTCTGGCACTTGTCACGCATCAGCGAAAGCGCCTCGGCCGACGGCAACAAGAGGAACGACCAATCGATCTGCTGGCCGTCCAGCTCGAATTCAGTCTTCGCCATCAGGGCCTCGTCGCCGACGGACGCCTGATTGACCAGGAGCGGCTCGATGACCGCACAGGCCAGATCATGCACCACGCTCGGACTCGCGGGAATGCACGACAGCTTCAGCCAGGTCGCCAGGCAGTTGGTGAAGGCGCTTCCGACGATGTTGCCCGTTTCCTGAAGACAGGACGCCTCCATCTCACCGATCGAAGTCGTCGTCCCCAGCGGGGCACCGATCATCAGATCCACCAGCGCCATGGCCGCCTTCTCGGGAAACACCAGAAGCACGTCTCCGCCGATGTCTCCCTCCAGGTTCATGTAGGCCGCGACGACCACATCGTCCTCGCCGCCAGTGGCCCGCACGATGTCACCGATGGGAACGCTCTCGAATCCGTTCGACGTGAGACGTACCCCGCGTTTGAACCACTTGGACAAAGCCCGAGATGCGTTATAGGCGCTGTTGATGGCCACCGCGTGTAATGCATCCGCAAGATCGGCGGACTGTTTTTCAACCTGCAACGACATTCAAAACCTCCTTCCGTGGTGGTTTCCTTTCCCCGCAGTCGATATCGTCTGGCTCGGACGGTGCCGGGGTCGATCCGCCCCGCGTCGTGAACATGCCCATCATCGACGCGACATCCAAGATCAAGGCCACGGTCCCGTCACCCATGATGGAGGCGCCCGCGATTCCTTCCACGTTGCGGAAGTTTTCCGCGAGGCTCTTGATGACAACATCCTCCTGTCCGATCATCTCATCGACCGCCAGCCCGATGGTTTCATCTTGCGCCTCGACGATCACCAACGTCACGCTCGGATTATCCCGGGCCGCCGTCTTGAGATCGTCTACCCCTGTATTGAAAACCTGTTCGAAGAGGGCCACCGGGATCACGCGCTCTCGAACCCGAACCACGCGGCGCTTTTGGATATATTGGAAACTGGATTGTGGAACCGTGATGATCTCCGCGACCGAATCCAACGGAATCGCGTAGACGAACTTGCCGATCCGCGAGATCAGCGCGGTGATGATCGCCAGTGTCAACGGCAGTTTGATCGTGACCGTCGCACCCTCACCCACGACGCTGTCGATTTCGACGGTTCCGTTGATCGCGTCGAGCTTGTTGACGACAATATCCATGCCCATCCCGCGACCGCTCAGGTCGGTCACCACCTGGGCCGTCGAGAATCCGGGTTTCAGGACATACTGGATGATCTCCTTATCACTCATCCGTTCGACTTCGGCCTCTGTCGCCAACTCCCGCTCGATGATTTTCCCTTTGACGGCTTCGACATCGATCCCCCGCCCGTCGTCCCGAACTTCGATACAGATATGGCGGCCGCGATGATAGGCTTCCAGAGTCACCTGCGCCGTCTCCGGCTTACCGGCCCGGACCCGGTCTTCCGGGGACTCGATGCCATGATCCACACTGTTGCGAATCATGTGGGTCAGCGGATCACCCAGTTCGTCGATCATCCGCTTGTCCATTTCGGTCGACTCGCCGTGGAGCACGAGTTCGACGTTCTTCCCGGTTGCTCGGGAGATATCCCGAACCACTCGGCGAAAACGCTGAAACAGCGGCCCGACCGAGACCATCCGCGTCTCCATGATTCGTTTCTGCATCCCCTCCGAGACGGTGTTGAGCGAGTGAAGGGCCTCGGAAAAGTCATTCATCACGCCGCGACCATCATGCACACGATTGACCAGCCCTTTGACTATTTCGAAATCGTGCGAGAGGTGCAAGACCGAATCGGACAACTCGCTGATGCGCTTTTCATTCTCCCCCGACATGGACAATTCTTTGATTCCATCGCCGAGATGCTCAACGCGATTGGAAATATCATCCACCAGATAGCTGATATTCTGGCCCTGGAAGAGCGGATTGAACCGGCTGTGGATTTGCGCCATGCGGGCCTTGTTAATGACCAATTCACCGCCCAGGTTCATCAGTTGGTCCAATCGCTCGAGATCGACACGGATCGTCTCACCCACCTTCGCGGGCATCTTGTTCTGAACCGCGGCGGCGGGCGCCGATTTCGACTTGGGCGCCGGAGTCTGACTTTTGGCCGAAGGCGTCGAATCGGGCGGGCCACTTGATTGCACTTCCGCCGCCGCCAGTGCCGTCTTCCGAGGCGCGGGCGCCTTCGGCGTTGATTCTACCTTTGGGGACACGCTTGGTCTGATCTTCCGGGGTTCAACGTCTTCGGTTTCCGTCGTCGAGATCTCCGCGGGCGAGGCCGAGTCGGACGATACCTTGGAGGCTTGATCTCCCGGTACGAAGTCGGCGTCTGCAGAGACTTCGACGCTTTCAACCGGATAGTTCTCCAGGATCTTTTTCACCTCGTCAGCCGGTGCGGTGCTCTGAAGTCGGTAAACGATTTCTGTCAACGTCGAGGATCCATCCAGTGCGTCGATATCCGGAATTGTCTCCAGAACCACACCGATATCCTGTAACTTGTTGTTGATCAGATAGGCCTGAATCTCGGATTCGATGAAATCCTTGGGGAACGTCACCCGGACAACCCACTCGCCATCATCAGAACCAGAGGAGATCCCATTCCCAGATGGAACGGCGGTCACCTCTGAAGCCGGTGGGGGTTCATTTTTTACTTCGGGGGGAGAATCTGACGGCGTCACCCACTGATCGAACATTCCTATCGTCTCTTTGTCAGATAGTGATCCTGCTTTACCCTCACGGATCAGTTCTACGTCGTCCCGGACGCGATCCGCAACCTTAAAGACCGCCTGCATCAATGCGTCATCCAGCTTCAGCTTGCCACTTCTGACAAGATCGAGCGCGGTCTCCATGTCGTGCGTAAGATGATAGAGCGAGTCGCAACCGGCGGCCCCCGTTGCGCCCTTGATGTTGTGGGCACATCGGAAGACCTCGTTGATCGTGTCCAGGTCCTCGGGATTTTCCTCCAGCTTGAGGAAACCCTCGTTCAAATCGTCGAGCGTCTCCATCGTGGTCTCGACAAAGAGGCGTGCCAATTCGGGATTGTCCAAAACCGCACTGTCCGCGCTCATACCGGTACCTCCCGCGGATGGGTTGACATTGACTGGTGTGGATTCACCCACGGAAGCACCCGACGCGTTCGGCGTTTCGTCCACAACCGTCTCCGGTTGTTCCGCCGTGTCGTCACATGATTCATCTTTGCCGTTCGCTGACTTCATGGGAGTATTCAAGATCGACTCCAGCTTGGACAATGCGTCTTCGATCGTCACCGGCTGCTCGGGCGGATCGGATAGCTCTTTCACTAATTCCTTCAGCTTGTCGAACACGCCGAAGAGGGTCTCGATCGCCTCGGAATCGAGCGATCGTTTGCCCATGCGGACGTGGTCAAAGAGTGTCTCCATCAGGTGGGTGAGATCGCGGATCTTGTCGAAACCCATCGCCGCGCCCAGACCCTTCAAGCTGTGGGCGGCGCGGAACATCTCGTTCATCCGCTCCTGATCCTCCGGCGCATCGAGAGACAGGCCCTTGGGACCGGCCTTGTCCTCGAACACCATCAGCCCCTCGTCGAGCATCTCAAGATACTCCGGCGCCTCGTCGAGGAATCCAGCCATCAGTTCTTCCGAAATTTCAGGAACGTAATCGCTCAATGTCTCACCAACTGCTTTTTATCCGGTGCCGCGGACGACTCACCGATGGGTTTCTGGTAGGTACCCGGTCGAACGTAATCCAGTTTCATATGGGCGTTGAGTTCGGCGGTCGTCCGGATCGGATCCACGTCGCCGATGATGAGGAGCCCGCCCGGGACCAGTGCGTCGGAGACGATGGTGATGACCCGCTTCTTCATGGCATTGTCGAAATACATCAGAACGTTTCTGAGAAAGACGAGGTCGAATCGAGCGTTCGGAAACGCATCCCGCAGGTTGTGGAACTGGAAATGAACCATCTTCCGGATTTCGTCATTCAGTTCATAATCGTCGCCCTTTTTCGTGAACCAACGCTTGACGCGGGTCTCCGAGGTCTTCGACAAGGCATAGTCGTTGTAGACGGCCGCCTGGGCCGAATCGAGTGCATTCTTGCTGATGTCGCTCCCGATGATCTTCACGCTCCACGAGGGAAAGTCTGGAAGCTTCTCCCGCAGCAGGATCGCCGTGGTATAGGCCTCCGCCCCGGTGCTGCTCGCCGCGCTCCAGATGCGAATGGATTTTGTTTTTTTTCTCTTGACGAGCTCGGGAAGGAATTCATGCTCGAAATAGTCCCAGAGCTTGGTGTTTCGGAAGAAATAGGTCTCGTTGGTGGTCACCGCGGAGAGAAAGTGAGGCTCTTCCTGCTCGTAACCGGACTTGCTCCGAATCAACCGATAGTAGGCATCAAACGAGTCGAGATTCAATGCCTTGAGACGCTTCCGAAGCCGGTTGCTCAGCAGGCTCAGCTTCGACTCCGGGAGATGTATCCCCGTGTTCTTATAGA
>JBHHUV010000042.1:0-12592 GCA_046754005.1 Phycisphaerae bacterium
TCCCGATTTCGAAATTCCGTTGGCCGGCCGTAGTCGTATCGCTCCTGCGACCGCCCGGAAGGGGTGTGTGACAGTAGGGCGGGTCGTACGGATCCTGCCCTTGCCGGGATCGAACCATGAAAGCCCGGCTGAAGCCGGCTGAGGGGAATTAAAAATGTCGTCCACCACCGACTGAAGTCGGTGGCAAACAAAAAACTGCCGGCTGAAGCCGGCAAGAGAACCCGCGGATTCTGTCATGGACCCGCCGGGAAGTTATTTTGTTGCTGATCCTTAGATGACCCATCCTACGCCTTGGACGCGTCGGACTTGAGCCGCTTCTGTATCTTTCTGACGGCCTTCAAATATTTTTCCGGGTTCAGATAACCGCTGATGCGGCCGACGGCCTTTCCCTTGGCGTCGAAGAAGAGAATCGTGGGGTAACCGCGTACCTTGTTTTTTCTGGCCAGGTCTTTTCCCGCCTTCTGTGCGTTCAGCTTGACCGGGATGAACTCCGTGGAGAGCTGGATTATTTTTTTGTCGGTGTAGGTGTCGCGATCCAGTTTTTTACACCAGCCGCACCAGTCGGTGTAGAAATCCACCATGATGAACTTTCCGGTCTTCTTGGCGGCTTGGGTGGCCGTGTCCCAGTCTGTAACCCATTCAATTTTGGTGGGGCTTGGCGGCTTGACCGCGGGTTTTGCGGCAACCTTCGGCTTGGCGTCGGCGGTGGGCGCAGCGGGGTGTCCATTGGTGGTGGGATTCACCCGTGCCGCGGGCGGATCGGTCTGGGCCGATGGCGCGGCGGAGACTGTCGTGTCGGATTGGATTGTGGCGGCGCCGTCAGCGGAATGCGAGGCGCATCCGGCGAGGCCGACGCAGGCAATGAGTGCGGATAGAAACAGACCTGAGCGATTGTCAATCATGGATCATCTCCCGGTGGGGGGTGGGTTATCATGAAACCAGCCGTCTATGGATTATAGCCGAACCTGCTCAGGCGTGTCGAAATCACCTGTCACGATCGGGTCCATGACAGTTCAGTCGGGATCTTAGCACAGCACAGTCCGGCGAAATCCGTGCCAGAGGGACATAGGAGCGTTGCCACGATTGGAGCGCAGCGCAAGACCAGTGGACTCAGTCTTCTCCCGCATATTTCTTCGCCCTGGAAGGGTGCAGGCACGCTGCCCTCGCCCCTTCAGGGCGACAGGATGAGCTATACGCACCGGAGCCCACGGGTTCCGCTGCGTTCCACCCGTGGCGAAGCGCCTACGCTCCTCCGGAGCGGAATGCTCGTGCACCGGAGCGGAATGCTCGTGCCTCAGATGCCGGTACGGCTGTCGGTCCGCCGCCTCATGTGTCATGGACCCTGGACCCGCCGAAGACGATCGGCATAGTGGGGTTTCGGCGGGAGAATCGGCTATCATGTGTGTTTATGTCGTTCGTTCTGGATTGTCCCTCCTGCCAAACGGCGGTCACCGCCACGTCCGACCTCGTCGGCCGGGTGATGGCCTGCCCTCATTGCGCCAAGCATTTCACCATACCGGAGGAAGGGGCCGCGCCTGTCGCTGTTGCGACACCGACCTCGAACACGGTGACTTCGCTCTCCGGCATTCGCTTCACGTTCACCTGTCAACGGTGTGGATCGATACTCGAGTCGCGGGGGGATCTGTGCGAGCAACAGGGGCGATGTCCGACCTGCGGGGCCGTCTTTGTGATTCCCAGGGTCGATCCGCGTACGGGTCTGCCCACGAGCACGGCGGCGGTCGCCGACGATGGGCAACTCCCCACGCCAATGCATGCCTTCGCAACGGCGGGGAGAAAGGCTCCGACGATCGAACGCCTCGACAACGGCGAACAGATGATTGTGTGTCCCCGCTGTCAACGAAAGATGCCGATCGATTCCGATACTTGCGGGGCCTGCGGAATGCCCTTTACGATGGAAGGCGCCGCAGCGGTCGCGAACGCGGGGCCCGGCGGCAATAGTTATGCGACCTGGTCCATGACGATCGGGATTCTTTCGATCGTGACGTTTTGCATTCCCGGTCTCGGACTCGCTGCTATTGTTCTTGGCGTCAAAGGTGTCAATCGCGCCACGAATATTGGCGGCGAACGAACCGGGCGGGCGATGGCGATCACCGGGTTTATTTGCGGGGTCGTCGCGTTGGGGTTGAACGTAGTGTTATTTCTCCTTCCCTGAATGCATTCCGGCAATGATTGTGTATTGTCAAGAATCTATCTATCAAGTGACGATTTCACCGGTTGGAAGCCGGTGTTACGGCTTGGCTGCGCGCCAGGGGATCGGCTTGCCACTTGGCCGCCACTGCCAAGGCACGATCCTTGGGGATCGCACCTTGACAGTGCCACCCCCTTTGGGGTTTGGGCTTGGCACCCGGCTGGTGCGCCGAGGGATGACATCATGACACACGAATCCTTTGTTATCGACACGCGTAACTGCGGCGATCTTTCCGCCGGGCGGCATCTTGAATGGCTGGTGACCAACGGGCGGGGCGGCTTCGCCATGGGCACCGTGAATCAGATGTTGACACGGCGCTACCACGGCCTGCTGGTGGCCGCGATCCGTCCGCCGGTGGAACGCTTTGTCCTGCTGGCGAAGCTCGATGTCACGGTTACGCTGTCGGGCCTGACCTACGAACTGGCCACCAACGACTATCACGAGACGGTGTATCCCAATGGCTATCGGCTGCTCGAATCGTTTGCCGTCCGTCCGTTTCCGACGTGGCGCTGGCGGGCGGGCGAGGCCCTGATCGAACAAACCCTGTGCATGGCCGAGGGCGAGGACACCACTTTTGTGCGTTATCGCCTGATCGAAGGGCCGCCGCAGGGGGTGTTGACGGTTCGACCGTTGTGCACGAGCCGGCATTTTCATCATCTTTCGCATTATCAGGAGATCGGCCCGCCCAATGTGGATTCCGTCGGTCCGATGCTGTCATTCCACTGGCCCGGCGGCCGGCCGGCGTGGGGCCTGGCGCACAATGGAGAGTTCAGGCCGCGACCGGATTGGTATTACTCCTTCCAACTCGCGGTTGAGGAGGAGCGTGGCTACGACGCGACCCAGGATCTGTTTATGCCGGGTGTGATCGCGATGACGCTGGAACGCGGCGATCCGTCGGGTCTGGTCTTCGCGGCTTCCACGTGTGATCGGGGTTGGGAGTCGGCCGATGCCGCCTTTGCCGCGGCCGCGTCGCGGGATGAACCTTCATTCGAAGTCGAAGACTCCGACGATCCGCTTCAGGCGCCGCTGTTACGCGGGGCGACCGATTTTTCCGCCCATCGCGGGACGAACCTGGAAACCTTCATTTCCGGCTACCCGTGGTTTGGAGACTGGGGTAGAGATACGTTTATCTCGCTGCCGGGGTTGTGCCTGGTGACCGGTCGATTCGAGGCTGCGCGCCGCGTGTTCCTGGCCTTTGCCGAGCACGTGGATCAGGGGATGATCCCCAACCGATTTCCCGACTATGGCGAGGCGCCGGTCTATGACACCGCCGATGCGACGCTGTGGTACATTCAGGCGCTGGGTCGCTACCTGGTCTATACCGGTGATTGGGACTTCGTTGCCGACAAAATGATGTTCGTCGTGGCCGACATGATCGAGGCCCACGAACGGGGAACGCGACACGGCATTCGGCTCTGCGACGACGGCCTGCTGGCCGCGGGGGAGCCGGGCTTCGCGGTGACGTGGATGGATTCCCGCATTGCCGATTGCGCGATTACTCCGCGCATCGGCAAGCCGGTGGAGATCAACGCCCTGTGGTACAACGCCCTGCGGATCGGGGCCGACTTCGCACGGCGCTTCGGAGACGCCGATCGGGCGCGGCGCTGGTCCGGAATCGCCGATCGGGCGTGTGAGCGTTTCAATTCGCGCTTCTGGAACGAAACATCCGGGTGTCTTTATGATGTTGTCGATGTCGACGGCGAACAGGGCCGCGTGGATGCCGCCCTTCGCCCGAACCAGCTCTTCGCCCTGAGCCTGTCGCATCCCATCCTGGACGAATCGCACCGGCGATCGGTGGTCGATGCCTGTGAGGGGAATCTGTGGACGCCGATGGGGCTGCGAACCCTCTCGCCGGGCGATCCACACTATCGCGGTCGTTATCAGGGGGATGTGGTTGAACGCGATCGGGCCTATCACCAGGGTACGGTCTGGCCGTGGCTGCTCGGTCCGTTCGTCACGGCCTATTTAAGGGCATATGGCAATGAGACTGCCGTGCGGAATCGGGCACGATCCTTTCTGGACGGTCTGGTGCCGCATCTCGCCGTGGCGGGCCTGGGCGGGATCAGCGAGGTTGCCGACGGCGACGCTCCCCACGCGCCGGGCGGTTGCCCGTGGCAGGCATGGAGTCTGGCCGAACCGCTTCGGGCGTTGTGCGAAGACATTCTGTGCACCCATCCCGCGCCACCGCTTGAGACGCCGGTCGCGGTTCGTGTGACCAGCGCCGGGGGGGAGTAGTGCCTTGGCAGTGGCACCCGGTTTCCTTACGGGCGCGGCTCTGATGTTGATTCCTGTGGAATTGCGAGTTGTTCGTTGGCCGCGGCGACGACCTCGCTCACCACGTCCTGGATGGGCTTGTTTCGGACGCGCACCCCGGCGGCGTGGACGTGACCCCCACCCCCGAAGCGTTGGGCGAGTTCGACGACACGGACGCCGCCTTCGCCTCGGAGGTTGATTCGCACGACTCCCTTTTCCCCTTCGGTAAAGAGCATGGCGATCCGGATGCCCTTGAGGGCGAGGGGGATGGAGACCTGGTCGTCGATGTCCTCGGCTCGGCAACCCGATGCCAGGAAGTCCTCGTGGTCGAGATAGCTGTAGGCGATATGACCATCGCCTGCTACGCGCGTATGTTCGTAGACACGGCTTAGCAAGTCGAAGTCGGGCTTGTTCTGTGAGCGGCAGAGCTTTTCGCCGATGTGGGCGACATCGGCCCCGGCGTGGACCAACTCGGCGGCGATGTGGAGGGAATCGGCGCTGGTCGATGGAAGGCTGAAGCCGGCGGTGTCGCCATGGATACCCGCATAGAGCAACGAGGCGACATTCGACGAAAGGGGCCAATCCAACGTCGCCAGAAGCCGAGCGATGAGCTCGCAGGTGCTTGTCGCGTGGGGATCGACCCAATTGTATCGGCCGTAGTCGGTGTTGGTGATGTGATGATCGATGTTGAAGACGGGAATCGGCCCATCCAGGTCGATCGTCGGCTCTATGTTGATCCGTTTCTCGCCGGCCGTATCGAGGGTGATGGCGGCATCCCAGTCTCCATCCGGCGTCCAGAGGGTCTCACATGGCGTGTCGGGGGCCAGCCGGAGCATGAACTGAAGCCTGTTGGCGACACAGTCTTTGGGAAGCCCACAGACGGCCTCAATGCCCTGATCGCGCAGTGCCGTGGCCAGACCGAGCGCGGAGCCGATGGCGTCGGCGTCGGGCGTGACATGGGCGACGACGAAGGGCCGTTTGATGTGGCGGAATGCGTCGAGAAATTCCCCAGATGGGGGTTCGCTGGTCGTCTGCCGATTCACTGGATGATTCCCCTCCTGAAGCGGACTGCCAATCGGAAACCAGTAGGGTAAACCCGATGGTCCGAACTTGCCAGACGAACGCGGAACTGATCATGGGTGCGTCATGGCGGTATCCTCGATCAGTGTGTGGTAACACACGATGTGAAGGATGTGGACCGCCCCATTTTTTTGATGGAATGGATCCAGTCCTGTCTATGGATCCAATATCGCCCTGAAGGCGGAGGATTGCTGTTTTACAAGGAGAAAAAAGATAGAGGGCCAGGGTTCGGATGCGTGCTGGGGGGGAACACGCGGGGTTCCGAAGCCCTGGCCAAGTGGTTCATCGTAGCCATTGTGGCGTTGGGTTCAAGAAAAATCGATCACATTGCTGAAATGGGGATCGGCATTTTAATGAGAACAATCGCAACCTTATTACAAGTATAAGGTTGTTACTATTTTTGAAAAACAGGTAATCATTCGCCTTCTTCGGTTAAATATCCGTTTACGATCCTTTAGGTCCGTATCCACCCGATGAGCAGTGCGATCCATACCACTGCCACAGTCAAGACGACGAGTGGGGCTGCGATCGGCCAACGGAATCGGTAGAGCCGGATCAGATGGCTGAGGTAGAGCAGTTGCTGATGGAAGGTGAGCTTGCTGTGACCGTGGAGGCGATCGGTGAATTCGATGGGAACTTCCACCACGTTGTGGCAGCGGGCCTTGACGATGATTTCCAGTGCGATCTTGTAGCCGATCGGATTCAGCCCGGCGGCCTTCCCTCGCTCGAGCGTCTCCCTTCGGAGACAGAAGAAACCGGCCATGGGATCCCGTACCCGGGTCAGGGGCCGGGCGAGCCACGTAGCCCCCAGGGAATTGATCCGTCGTAGCAGGCCCCAGTCGTCCCGGGTGACGCCGCCCGGGGCGTAGCGGGAGCCGATGCAGAATTCAGATCGATTCTCGACGACGGGCCGGAGCACATCGGGGACGGACTCCGGGGGATGGGAGAGGTCGGCATCCATGCAGAGTAGCAGGTCGTGCCGTGCCTCGGCGAATCCTCGGAGGACCGCCGAGGAGAGGCCTCGTTCGTGGGTTCGCGTGATCAGCCGGATCGGGTGGAGGTTTGTGAGCTTTTGGACGGCTTCTTCGGTTCCGTCGCGGCTGTTGTCGTCGACGAGGATGAGTTCGCCGGGGATGTCTGCCTGGCCGAGGGCGGCGAACAGGCGTTCGGTCAGGATGGGGATATTCTCGGCTTCCTTGTAAGTGGGAACGATGATCGAGACTGGTTCGGCGGGCATGGGTTGGGATTGTAACGCGGGAAACTCGGATGGTGAGGGTGCATGACAGAATCGGCGGTTATCTACTCCGGTTTCAACCTGGCTTTGCCGTAGTATCGCCCTTTCAGGGCTGGGTGTTTGTGTTGGCGATGACTCAGGGCGGCGCTCAAGCGGCTGTAGGCCGCTTTCGCTCTGCCCTGGGCTGACTTGTTTCGGCCCCTTTGGGGCGGCATGTTTCCCCGCCGCCTGAACTGTCATGGACCCGTTTGAGCGGGTCATCGACAACGCTCGGGGTCGAGTCTTGAGAGCCCGGCTGAAGCCGGCTGCGGGGAATTGCGAGTGGCGTCTGCCCACCGACTGAAGTCGATGGCAAACGAAAGACTGACCGGCTCAAGCCGGCATTATCGCCGCCGATTTTGTCATGGCCCCGGATTCTTCCGTGAATTGACGACTGTGGGGTCCTGTCGTAGCTTTTCTCACGCGCGCGTCGGCGAACGGCCGGCACTGCGGGAGGTGTTTTGATATGTCCCGGAAAACCATCCTCGTCACCGGAGGTGCCGGATTCATCGGTTCCCATTTGTGTCTGCGCCTGTTCGAGGAGGGTCATCACGTCATCTGTCTGGACAACTTCTTTACCGGCAGCCTCGATAACTTCGGTGAGCGCTATCGGGAGATGGTTCTGAGCGGCCGGTTCGAACTGATTCGCCACGACGTGATCGAGCCGATCACCATCGAGGTGGACGAGATCTACCATCTGGCCTGTCCGGCAAGCCCGGTTCATTATCAGTACAACGCCGTCAAGACGATCAAGACCAACGTCATGGGGACGTATCACATGCTGGGTTTGGCCAAGCGGGTCGATGCGAAGATTCTCCAGGCCAGCACGTCGGAGGTCTATGGTGATCCCGAGGTTCATCCTCAGAACGAGGACTATTGGGGCAACGTGAACCCCATCGGCATTCGAAGCTGCTACGACGAGGGGAAGCGCGTCGCCGAGACTTTGGCATTCGACTATTTCCGTCAGCACGAGTTGAGGATCCGCGTCGCCCGCATTTTTAATACCTATGGGCCGAACATGTCCATCGACGACGGTCGGGTGATGAGCAACTTCATTTGCCAGGCCCTGCGCGGCGAATCGCTCACGGTCTATGGCGAAGGAGAACAGACGCGGAGTTTCTGCTATGTCTCTGATCTGGTGGACGGACTCTATCGATTGATGGAGCACGGCGAGACCGGGCCGATTAATCTGGGCAACGATCGGGAGATTTCCATGCTTCAGCTTGTCGGCGCGATCGGCTCGGCGCTCGGCAAGGAGCTGGACCTGGTGCATGAGCCATTGCCGCAGGACGATCCGGTGCGCCGTCGGCCGGATTTGACTCGGGCGCGGAAAATGCTCGGATACGAGCCGAAGGTTACGCTGGAAGACGGTATAGAGAAGACCATCGCCTATTTCAGGGCAGCCCTCAAGCTCTGATTACATCGATTCCACCCACGTTTTTATCCACGGCGATTCAGCCGCAGGGCCATCCACCTTCTCACTATCGGACGCATGTCTCAAAAAAGGGTGAGATGTGATTTGGATCCGGCTGATTTCAGGGCCCTGCGCGGTATAATGGTTCCATTCGTTCGATCCTTCGGGTCAAACCGACCAGTGGTAGTGTATGGACACCCTTGTTTTTATGGGTTTGCCGGGATGATCTGCTCCGAACGCGATCTTGAGGAACTGGATGATTCTTTGGGGTGCATTGGGCTCCCCCGATTGTAACGCCCTTACAGGGCTGGGTGATTGTGATCGTGCTGACCCAGGACGGCGCTCCGCTCTGCCCTGGGCTGACATGTTGCTGCCCCTTCGGGGCGACCCGCATGTTCAGGTGTGGTGGTGTGGTAGCAGCTTGTGGTGGTAGTCGTAGCTGGATGTCGCATCGTCTGTTTTCATTGGATACACACCGGTTGGAAACCTGTGCCACAGTTCTACCACGGAGGCGCCACAGTTTTACCACGGACTGGTAGGGGAGGAATTCGGGGTGCGGAAGGTACGGGCCATTGCTATCGGTGTGAGTGAGAGACTCTGGCTGACGTCCATCGTCATGGCAGGCGCTCTTGGGGTGTTGTCGGCGATCTCGTGTGATCCGAATCGGATCTTCGTGCCACCGGCGACCGGGCTTTCCGGCTCCGGCGCCTTTGTCGATGTGTCCGAAGCCTTGGGAGAGGCACGAACCATCCGCGGTTGGGGTGGGCTGGCGGCCTTCGACTACGACAACGACGGCGATATCGATCTGCTTATCACCAATGGGCCGGGCACACCCAATCGGCTGTTTCGCAATGACGGTTCCGCCCGCTTTGCCGAGGTCGGCGAGGCGGCCGGTGTCGCCATGACCGGCGACAATTGCATGGCCTGTGCCGTGGCGGATTTCAATAATGACGGATGGCTGGATCTGATGATCGGCCGGCAGCGGATCGGCCTGCCGCCGGAGACGATCGCCGGGCCGGTGCTGCTGATGAACAACGGGCCGGATGCCGGTGGCGCAGTCAGCTTCAGCGAGGCGGGGGCCGATCGGACGGGCCTGACGAGCACGGCCGCGGCCGCGGCGATCGGCGTCGGCGATCTGGACAACGACGGCATGATCGACGTCGTCATCGGTCGCTACGACATGGCCGCCAACGGATTACTGATCGCGCCCATTTACGATACACAGCCAAACGAACTGTGGCGATGCACGGGTATCATCAGCGGGATACCTCAGTTTGAACGGGTATCCGGCACGGGTATCGAGGGGACCGAGCAGCCGGGCTTTTCTCCGGATACGCGGGATGATCGGTTCGTGCCGGGTACACTCGTGCTCTATCTGACGGACGTCGATGGCGACGGACGTCTGGATATATTCGACTGCCACGACATCCCCGGCGGCATCGATTACTTCCACAACGACGGCGGCATGGTGTTCTCGCGCCGGCAGGCGGATATGCTCAACAAGCACGGCGGCTGGATGGGGATGGCCGGCGGAGATTATGACGGCGACGGCGATATCGACTACTTCATCACCAACGTCGGGTGCGATTTCAATAAGAATACCCTGCTGCCCAATTCCGTCGCCAGCGCCCACCTGGCACCGAACGGGGCCTTCTTTCACAAGCTGCTGCGAAACGACGGCGGCACGCTGGCCGATGTCACGGCGAACACGGCGGTTACGCCTTCGGCAATCCTGCCGCCCAGTAATGCCAACGGCGGCGTCGGTCTCGAGGGCTATGAGTTCGGATTCGGCGCCACATGGGTCGATGTCGCGAACCGCGGGGCGCTCGACCTCTATTGGACCGGCGATCTGGTCAGTCTGCTGATACCCGGATTCCGGCTCGACTCGCACGGTGTCGGCCGATTTCTGGTCAACACTGGCGACGGCGGCTTTTCCGACCGTACGGCCGAGCGTGGTTTGTTCAATATCCCTCCAGAAAAACCTACGGCGTTCGGCTCCAACGATGCCGGTCGGGCGGTCGTCTCCTGCGACTTGAACGGCGACGGATTCCTCGATCTCGTTATCACCAACGCGAGCATGTTCGGCACCGCCAACGCGGGGGTTCGGATCCTCCTGAACCCCGGCATCGAGGAGAATCATTGGCTGACCGTCCGCCTGGTGGGAAGCCGCAGCAATCGGTTTGGTCTCGGTGCCCGGGTCCGCGCGACGGTGGGGGAGAGAACGACTGTGGCCGAGGTTTTGTCCACGACCAGCGCCTTTGCGGGATTGCAACCGCAGGTTCACTTCGGAATCGGCGACGCGGAGGTGATCGACACGCTGGAGATTCGCTGGCCGTCGGGGAGGAGGACGACATTGCATGACGTGTCCGTCGATCGGGTGTTGACCGTGATGGAATCGTCCTCGTGACATGGTGATCACGAAGTGTACAGGTCCGCTACCCTGACGGCGTTTCTCGCCGGGTCCATGACACATAAGGCGGCGGACCGACAGCCGTGCCCATCAGAGCCGCGACCGTAAGGGAGCGGTAATCGCACACCCCCAGAACGATTTCAGAACATCCGGATCAGGGTCCATGACACATAAGGCGGCGGACCGACAGGCGTGCCGACAGCCGGGGCAAGCACATTCCGCTCCGAAGGAGCGCAGGCGCATGGCCACGGGTGGAGCGCAGCGGAACCCGTGGGTTAAGGTGCATAGTGATTCATCATCTCGCCCTGAAAGGGCGAGGGCAGCGTGTCTGTGCCAGGGCGATGAGATGTGCGGGAGAAGACCGTGTACACGGTCTTGCGCTGCGCTCCACCGTGGCAACGTTCCTGGGTCCATCCAGGACGGATTTCGTCCAACCACATGCGCCAAGATTCCGCCTGAACTGTCATGGACCGTTTCTCGCCTTCTCGTGCATTGGTTGGATGATGGGGGTATAATCAGGATACTGAGCACGATGTATCAAGGTGGGGATATGTCTCGAAAAGTTGCAAAGCGAAAAAAGCACCTCCGATCGACGGTTCGGTCGTCCGGGATATCTGAAAGCAGCCTGCCCATCCTGGATCAGTCTGAGGTCGCACCCGTGGCTCGGCGCAGCTTCGCGAAGTGGCGGGCCCTCTCGCTCTCGCTCGTCTATCTGGTCTTCGCCGCGCACATCCTTCACTGGAAGATCACCGGAAAAACACTTGCGCCGCTGGAATTGAACGAGGTGATGTACACGCTCGAATTGGGCATCATCACCGCCGGTTTTCTCTTCATGTGTGCCCTCGTTTTCGGCACGCTGATTTTCGGCCGATTTTTCTGCTCCTGGGCCTGCCATATCATGGTCTTGCAGGATTTCTGTGCCTGGTTGCTGCGGAAGATGAGAATCCGCCGCAAGCCCATTCGCTCCCGGCTTCTGCTGCTCGTGCCGCCGATGACGGCGTTTTATATGTTCATCTGGCCGCAGGTTCTGCGGGCCTGGGAGAGTCGGTCGCTGCCCGGGTTTCATTTCAGGACCGACGCCGAGGGCTGGGCTTCGTTCGCGACGACCAATTTCTGGCGAAACCTTCCCTCGGCGCCCGTCATCGTCCTGACCTTCCTCGTGTGCGGGTTTTTCATAGTTTATCTACTCGGGTCTCGTACATTCTGTACCTACGTCTGCCCCTACGGTGCAATCTTCGCATTGGCCGATCGGTTCGCGCCGGGCCGGATTCAGGTGAGCGACAAGTGCGTGCAATGCGGCACCTGCACGGCGAGTTGCAGCAGCGGAATCCGTGTGCACGAAGAGGTTAAGCTGCATGGAATGATCGTTAATTCCGCGTGCATGAAGGATCTCGACTGTGTCAGCGCCTGCCCGCAGGAGGCGCTGCATTACGGATTCACCGTGCCATCGTTCTTCAAGTCGTTCAAGAGCGGCGGGCGTTTTGGACGGCTGCCCTACGACTTCTCGCTGCGCGAAGAAGCGCTCATGGCGGTCGTATTTGTCTTTACATTGATGACGTTTCGCGGTCTCTACAGCCGCTTTCCATTTTTGCTCTCGTTGGCATTGGGTGGGATTGTGGCTTATCTGACGATCCAGACGCTGCGCCTTGTGACGCGACCGGACGTGTTGATCTCAACGAGCCTCTTGAAACACAAGGGGGCGTTGACGCGCGCGGGCCGGGGTTTTGCGGCATTTGCCGTCGTGCTCGCGTTGTTCGTCGGTCACAGCGCCTTTGTTCGTTATCATGAATATTCGGGTCTGAGACTGGCGATTGCCCTCAACCATGCCGACGATGAGGTGGATCGCGACGCGTTGGCGGATTCGGCTCGAGTTCATCTTCTGGCCGCCGATCGCTGGGGGCTAATCCACAATCCTCGGATCGATTCGGGCCTGGCGGATGTGGACTTTCGGCT
>JBHHUV010000043.1:0-12416 GCA_046754005.1 Phycisphaerae bacterium
TTTATGACTTTATAATTTAAGTTGTATCGTTTAACTTGTGAGTGAGGGTAAGAATAAAAAAAGGAGCCTTCACCGATTGACTGCTGTTGTCAGCAAACGGGGCAATAGGCTGCGGTGCTCACGGGGGTTCCGAAAGTTGTCGGAGTTGGGACGTTGAATGGACTGGGGATCAGACCTCCGACTCCGCCGAATGTCTGTCCCGCATAGCCGGGAATGTTGCACGCGAAGGGGTTGCAAACCCACGGATTCGTCTGCCAGTGATTGAGTGGCCCGAAGGGCTGTGTGCCCAACTGTGTATTGAACGGAGAAACGGTGCCGAAGGGTCCGACGACGGGGGTATTCGTGAAGGGATTTCCGTTCACGAGCCCGGGTACACCTGCCAAACCGTAGGGGGTCTGGAATGGCGTGGTGCAATTCCCGACCGGTGTGTTGAGACCCATTGGGACTCCGAAGAGGGATTGTCCCCAGGCGCCTGTGCCGATCGGTGTGTTGCAGATCGGATTAAAAAGCGTGTTACCCAGGTTGAAGGGAACCGTGTTGGGAATGACTGATCCCAGTGGGGAATTAATCCACGGGTTCGTCACGGCCCCGAACGGTGAGTTCACAAACGGGGACTGGACTGCGCCGAAGGGGGTGATCGGCGTGTTCAACACCTGCGGCACGGCGCCGAGCGTGTTGATTCCGGGTGTGGCGCCCACGGGGGAGAATGGCATCGTGCCCGGGACGTTCACGCCGCAAGTTGCATTCAATGGGATGGTGGTGTTGAACGCAAGTGGATTCGTCATCGGATTCGCATTGACGAACGGTGATGCGGTAAGGCCATTGATTCCGCCGTAGGGAATCGTGTTCGAGATGAACTGGGACTGGATCGGAATCTGATTGCCCCAGGGCAGCATCGTGTTGAAGGCTGGCGTATTAAAGGCGGGTGTGGGTGCCGCAAAGGCGCCGCCATACGGGATCGGTGTCGTTGCGGTGATCGGTGTCGTGACCATCGGATTGAATCCAGGATTGACAACGGGTGTAGCGGGGACGCCGTTGAATCCAAATGGCGAGACGGTGTTGAAGCCAGGTTGGAAGGCGGGGTAGCCTGGCACTTGCGGAGTGACGGTGTTGAATGGCATGCATCCCGGCTGGGACATCGGAATCCCCGTCACCGGCACATTGCCGATGAACGGATGCGCCGTGGGAATTCCGCCAAACTCGGGGATCCGAGTCTGACCGTTCAATCCCACGGTCTGGGGATCCAAGGTTGCAACGCCACCTTGCTGATAGTTAAACATGTGGTTTCTCCTTACGTTATCCATTACGCACACTATCTATTGACCGCGCATACAAAATGCACGGGAACCGCTCCCGTGCACGCGACCTTGTTACACGAAACGAAATGTTCGTTTGTGGTATCACCCATTCCCAATGCTTCAAGCCCAATTTGCGCCTCGAAACGAACCGCAATCGGCCTTGTTATCGGATTCACAATGTGGATTTGACAAGTAAAAATCGGCCATTAATCCTAGAAGATAATTCGCCTTCCCAGCCATGAAAGCCAGCTTTTCATACTTGGTTTCAGACCCTCTCCATCGGCATTCGGATGACGTCGATGAACCTTCGATTGAGATCACTTGGACATTTTTTAAGTCATTCAGCCTGTAGAATCGCCGGCCAAATGGTGTCGTGTAACCGTCCGTCGAATGGGCTATCAGTCTCCTAATGGGCCTCCGTGGCAGAATGCCGGCTATACCAGTATTGGCCGCGTAGATTGCACTTCATGATCCGAAACCCACTCCCCAACATTGGAACGGCCGAATCGTGATTGGGTGCGGTTCACGTGGATGCGGTCGATGAATGAGTTTGGCGAGATTCACTGCCCTCGCCGTGACCGAAGAAGACAAGGTTGACGATGCCGTGAAACAATACTGATATGCAGGGATGACGCATCGTCATCCGTGATCCCGATACTGAAAGGGCCTGTTTCTGAGGAGCGAGATCCGTGTTTTCCGAGCGGATGGCTTGAGAAGAAATGAATTCAGGCCTGAATCAGGCCCTCGCGGAGTGCAAATCGGGCCAGATCGACACGATCGTGGATCTTCAGCCTGTTCATCAACCGAGAAGTATGGTGATCCACGGTCTTTACGCTGAGATTGGTGAGCTTGGCGATATCCTTCTTCCCCAGGCCTTGTGCGATGTATTGCAGGACTTCAAGCTCGCGGGGACTCAGGGTCGAAACGAGGGATTTCGACTTACTCCGAAGATTGACGCCTTTTTCGTCCACCATGATCCGGGATTGAACTTCCTCGGAAAAATAGGCCCCGCCGGAGACCACTTCGCGGATCGCCATCACCACGGTATCGGGCGGCTCGCGTTTGGTCAGATAGCCGTGTGCCTCGACCGACAAGGCTTGCTCGACATAGACATCGTGAACAAAGGCGCTCAGGAAAATGATCTTCAGGTTCGGCAGGCGATCCAGAAGTTTCTTCGCCGCCTCGAAACTGTTCAAACCCGGCATGTCGATGTCGGATAGAACGATATCCGGCTGGGTACGCGCGGCTAACGCAATCGCCTCTTCCGCCGTGGAGGCAATTCCGACAATTACAAAATCCAACTCCCGCTGCAGGCGATCGGCGAGGGTATCTCGTACGAGTGCATGGTCGTCCACCAGGAGAATTGAAACTTTGCCTTTCATGACCACCTTACTTTCGGCTGTTTCTCATGCCGGGGACAATACCTTGGAAACCGTGGAAGTGAACTCAGAAATCTGAAACGGTTTGCGTAACAGATACCCGGAACCGAGCCCCAATTTTCTCATATCGATCGAAAGCGTTCCCGCCAGACACACGAGCAACATGTCGTCCGCCTCCGATTGAACCTCTTTCACTCGACCCAATGCCTGGTCGTCAACGGAATCGAGGTCGAGGATGAGCATTCGCACTGATCGTCCTCGCCGGTGTTTTGCCGTGATCGCCTCCGCCATATTGGCAGCGGGGATGACTTCATAGCCCTTTGAACGTAGTGCCGAGACCATAATCGACCGGATGTGATGGTTCGCTTCAACAACAAGAATTGCTTGGCCGGGTAAACGGCCGCTTCGACCGATATCTTGAGCTTTCTCGGCCTCAGCGGGTGGATCGCAACAGGGGAGCGTTAAGGTAATGCTCGTTCCCTGTCTTTGTTCGGATGCGATTTCAATCTTTCCCCCCAGATCCTCAACGATTCCATGAACAAGTGACATTCCCAGTCCTGTTCCCTGTCCGCGCGGTTTGGTCGTGAAGAACGGTTCGAAGACACGCAACCTGACCTCCTCGTTCATCCCTCCTCCCGTGTCGTGGATGGTGATAACGGCAGACTGCGCAGAACCCTCCACCTGACTACCGGATTGAGACGTATCATTGGATTCGATCTTCTGAAGGGACACGCTAAGCCGTCCTCCAGAGGGCATGGCATCGCGTGCGTTATTCGTTAGATTCATCACGATTTGCGGTATCTGGCCGGCATCGGCATGAATCCAGAGATCATCCTGTGAGGGAATGTCTTCCTCAATATTGATGGAAGCCGGGAGAAGCGGAGTGATTAGCCGGATCGTATCCTGGAGACTGTACGACAGATTCACAGGAGACTTGTGCAGGGTCGCACCATGGCTGAAAGTGAGAAGGGCATTCGTCACATTGCGAGCCTGATGCGCGGCTTGCTCCACCTTTTCCAGATTGCGGGCCGCGGGGTGGTCTTTGGGGAGTGTGGTTTTGGCGAGATCGGTATAGGCGAATATGGCAGTGAGGAGATTATCGAAGTCGTGCGTGATTCCGCTGGAAAAGGTGCCGATGGCCTCCATTTTTTGTGAACGGCGCAATTGCTCCTCGAGCATCGACCTTTCCGCCTCGGCCTGTTTACGCTCGGTGATATCACGGGCGAAGGCACAAATGAACTCCGTGCCCTCGAACTTGTAGTAGTTCACCGATATTTCGACGGGGAAGAACTGTCCTGACTTCGTACGAAGACTCGATTCGATCATCCCGAAACCGCGGTCTCGGAATGCATCAAAAGTCCCGGGCCACTTGTCCGCTGAATACGAGGGATCGATATCGGGCACGCCCATGCGGAGTAGCTCATCTCGCGAGTAACCCAGCCGCTTGCAGGCGGCGTCATTGACGGAGAAGAATAGGCCATGGCGATCCAGCCAGAAGATCGCATCCGCCACCGCATGATCGACGGCAAACTGGGTGCGCCTTAGGGCGCCTTCAGCCCGTTTTCGTTCCGTGATGTCGCGGCTGACCGAAACGTCGCCGACTTGCCTGCCCTCTTTGTCGAAGAGTGGCAGCATGGATACCTCACAGATCGCATCCGTCCCATCGGCCCGGACAATCGGGATCTCCCCCGACCAATGCCCGTGTTCATCGATATCCTGCCGGATCATACGCGTGATGCGGGCGCCCTCATCGGGAGGATTGAGGATTTCGGGATCCCGGCCGATCAATTCTTCTCGGGAATAGCCGTATAGCTTCTCGGCGCCGGGATTTATCTCCATGATATGACGATCCATATCGGTGAGAATCACGGCATCGTACATGATATCGAATACGAGCGCCTGCCGGTGGATGCGCTCCTCCACCTGCTTGCGTTCGGCGGCTTCTCGTTCGAGACGCTGATTGGCCTCCATCAGATCCGCGGTACGCAGACGGACCTGTTCTTCCAGCTCTTCGTGGGATCGACGTAACGCCTCCTCCGCCCGTTTGCGATCGGTGATATCGGTGTCCGTACCGACCATACGGATCGGTTGTCCATCGGCGTCGTGGGCGACCACCTTGCCACGGTCAAGGTTCCAGCGAAAGGCCCCGGACTTCATGCGCAGACGATTTTCGCATTCGTAATAATCCGACTTTCCATCGAAATGATCCTGGAGCACCTGTTGAACATGAGGCATATCATCCGGATGAACGATGGATTTCCAAAACTCGATATGGGGATCGACTTCATCGCGCTGATACCCGAGCGAAGCAATCCAACGGTCGCTATAGAAGACCTCCCCCGTGGCGATATTCCAATCCCAGCCGCCGTCGGTGACTGAGTTCAACGTGAGCCTGAACCGTTCCTCGCTCTCCAGTAATGCCTCATCCGACTTTTTCCGTTCTGAAATGTCGCGAACAATACCGGTGAAGATCCTGCGCTTTCCCTGCCGCTGCTCGCCAAATGCCACTTCAATGGGAAATTCGTGGCCATCCTGATGGAGCCCCGCGAACTCGATGCCGTCCCAAGAGACATGACGTTTGCCCGTCTCGAGGTACCGATTCAGCCCAGCATGATGGACTGCCCTGATCGCCGAAGGGATGAGCATCGACAGCGACTTGTTCACAAGTGCATCTGGGGGATAACCGAATAGTCTTTGGGCGGCTTGATTCACATAGATGATCGTGCTGGTCTCGTCGATCGTGATAATCGCGTCGGTCGCTTCATTGGCCAGGTTTCGATATTGCTCCTCACTCCGGCGCAGGGCCTCTTCCGTACGTTTTCGGTCTGTCACATCCAGCGTAATGGCGATCATGCAGGCTTCATCACCGATCATGATTCGCTCGGCCCAGATCCGGCCAATTCGTATCCCCCCCGATTTCGAGCGGAACGAGGCCTCCATATCGTGAACGGAGTCCGATTCGCGAAGTTGCCTGATCATGGCGGCCCGTTGATCCGGATTCTCCCACATATCGAGTTTGAGAAAACTTCGCCCGATGACTTCGTCGCGCTTATACCCGCACATCCGCAGGAACGCATCATTCACGTCAATACAATGACCGTCTTCCAGTCGGCTCAATACCACGGCGACGGGGCTGACACGGAATGCCTTCGCGAAGCGTTCATCTGAATGCTGAAGTTCGGCTTTCGCAATTCGCCTCTCAGAGAGACGCCGCTGTGCATAGCCGCCAAACAAGACTAAGAGCAATATGACGAGGACGCGCATCCAGGCTTCATTCAGATCCGGCCTGACCAGCCGGTCGTAGAAACTCTCCTCGCTGAAGATATAAGCATCAATGGCGGATTCAATAACCCAGTACCCTACCCCGGAGAAGAGGCCGATCAACGACAAATGACGATATAACGGTGGGGGTCCGGGAGTTGCGTTGCTCACGATCCGACACCTCCGGCCTCTTGGACGTCTCTCTGGATTCACCCTTTCGACACGGCTCGGATCGCGTGCAGAACGCACACCCTAAGGTCGAGGAGATCCCGATCGACTCATCCTTCTGCTCTGAGGATGGATGAAATTCAATCCAATATCACATCGTGGGCTATCTTACAACAAGAGGGGGATCGGATACAACCTATGGGCGCCCACTCCATCCGGTGGGGATTCATGACCTAATCAGCGAATGATGTTCGGATCGCTCCCGATGTACCGGACGGATTCAGATTGGATGGAAGCGGTGGGGTATATCACGACCTTCATTCACGGGGCCGAATGATCAACAGAAGCAGACTGATGCCCCATCCTGCCTCCTATTCCTCCGACTTGACATCGCCGCGGGCGAAGATGCTGGCCACATAGTTCAATACGTCGGTCGCGCTGGTCTCGTTATAGCCGAAATACTTGATGAGACGCTGCTTCACGACGTCGATCTTCGCCTGGGTTTCATCATCCACGACGCCGCTGACGACGTTCTTCAGCTTGATCGTGTCTCGCTGGTCCTCGAACAGTTTGAGCTCGAGGGCCTTCTGGAGCCGGGCGTTGGTGTTGTAGTCGAATTTTTTTCCGTCGAGGGATAACGCGCCGATGTAGTTCATGATTTCCTGGCGGAAGTCCTCCTTGCGCGAATCGGGGATGTCGATCTTCTCTTCAATCGATCGCATGAGTCGTTCGTCCGGTTCCTCGTCGCGGCCGGTATACTTATTACGCACTTTTTCGCGCTGGGTGTAAGCCCGAACGTTCTCGATATAGTTCGCCGCCAGGCGTTTGATGGAGTCTTCGTCGGCGCTGATCGCCCGCTGGACCTCCGACTTGAGGATGTCCTCGTACTCTTCCCGAACCACGTTGAGTATATCCCGGTAATCCTTCTTTAATTCCTCGTCCGCGATGAGGGAATGGTGGGACAGGCCGGTCTCCAATTCGTTCATGACCATGAAGGGATTGATTCCCTTCTCCTTGATCGCCTGGTCGCTTACAAGGGAATTGGAAATCTTGTCCTGAATGTAACGCGGACTCACGCCCTGCATGCCCTCGCGCGGGGCCTCCTCTACCAGTTCCTTCACGGAATCCTCGGTATAGCCCGAGATGCTCTTCCCGTTGTAGAGCTTCAGTTTCTGGAGGCGCGAGAGGCCGGCCTTTTTCGGTTCATCGAGGCGCGTCAGTACGGCCCACATGGCGGCCGTCTCGATCGTGTGGGGCGCAATGTGAAGGCCGCGTACACGCTCGTTGTTGAAGTCCTTCTCGTAGATTCGGATTTCATCATCCAGGACGACGTTGTAGGGTACGTCGATCTTGATTGTGCGATCGCGGAAGGCCTCCATCAACTCGTTATTCTGCAGCTTCTTGTATTCGGGTTCGTTGGTATGCCCGATGATGACCTCGTCGATGGTGGTTTGGGCGAATTTTTTGGGCTTGATGACGTGCTCCTGGGAGGCGCCGAGCAGGTCGTAGAGAAACGCCACGTCCAGCTTGAGAACCTCGATGAATTCAATCACACCCCGGTTGGCGATGTTGAGCTCGCCGTCAAAATTGAAGGCCCTCGGATCGGAATCGGATCCGTACTCGGCGATCTTGCGGAAATTGATGTCGCCGGTCAGTTCCGTCGAGTCCTGGTTTTTCTCGTCTTTGGGCTGGAAGGTTCCGATCCCCCGCCGATCCTGTTCGCTGATGATGAACCGCTTGACCACCACGTGATCCATCACCTTTTTCCAGTCACCGTCGTACTTTTTCAACAAATCGTCATAGGTTCTTCGGCAGAATGGATCAAGGTCGCCTTCCACGATCACCCGTTGCTCGGGAGGCAAAGACTCGTTGAGCAAAGTGATGATCTCACTGCGGGCTGCGTGCGGCACGAGCTTGAGCGGCTCTTCGTGCATCGGACAATCGCATAACTCCACCTCCCCGTTGGCCTTCTCGATCTTCCAACTGAAGGTGTACATCGCTCCTTCATCCAGGTGAGAATAATATTCCAATCCCTTTTTGAGCAACCGACAGATGGTGGACTTGGCGGATCCGACCGGCCCATGGAGCAGGAGGATGCGATGTTCGGTTCCGTATCCATGGGAAGCGGACTTGAAAAAATCGACCAGGTGCATCAGCGGATTTTCGAGACCGTAGATGGCGTCCTCGCCATTTCCAATCGGATCGGAAAAAAACTTGTACCGAACCATCTCCTGCCGCAGCTTGGTGTATCGCTCCGTACCGAAGTGGAGGATCATGTCATAGATGCGTTGGAAGGCGTTTCGGGCGATCCGGGGATTGCGGGTTACGATATCGAGGTAGTCATCAAACGTGCCCTCCCAATGCTCGTCGCGAAAGCTCTGAGTATCGACGCGTTTTTCAACCAGCTCATAGATCGCATTCTTGTTGGCCATAACGTCTCACTCCTGACTGTCGATCAATTGTAGCGCCACCCCACCCGAGATCGCACACCTTACTTGATCGGTTGCGTCGCCACGCATTCACAACGTGGGGCGAGAAGAATCTTGCGGCTATGAGAATATTATCGGCCGCCTTCCCATTGTCAAGCCGGACAAACGCATAACTTCTTATTATTAAATAAGATACAAAACTTTTTTCCCGCAGGCAAATGGGGTAATCTGGATGAGGGTCATGGTTTCCCCTCATCCCGAGTTCCGTGACGGCGCACTTGAGGATGTGAGTTTCAACCTCTCGATCCGTGAGACGAGGAATCCTGATTCTCTTCCGAGACAGGTGCTTCGGCGGGTGCACGCATGACGGCATAGGCGCTCTGGAGTATTCGAATCGATCCGCTCAATTGATTCACCGCCACAAATTCCGTAACGCTTTTAATCTTGCGTTTTTCGATCTTGATCGGCCCGTGCATGAGTTCATTGAATAGTGTTTGCCGTCGGCCGATTCGAATAGCTGTCTTGGGATATATGATCCGGGACACAAGCACGTAGGGGGTTCCGGTTGCCCGGGCCGCTTTGAGCATCTCCTCGCGCTGCTGCTCGATCTCGGCAATTTCCGCCTCGAGTGTGTCGGCTTGAAACATCAGTTCGGTCGCCCGCTCCTTTTGAGACGCCGTGAGGCGTTTCATCTCAGCCATCAGGGGTTGCAGGCCCGTTCGGATCTGATCAATGGTTTCTCGTTTCGGCTTGATACTCTCACGAAGCTGTTCCGCCTTGACAATCACATCGGGATGAATGCCGATGCTGATCTCCGTTCGAATACCGGCGTCACTTCCGAGACTTGAGGCCTCCACTCCCTCTCGGCCGTAGATCGTTCCGCCGATGATCGCGCCGTATGTTGCAAGCAGAATACCATCACATCGAACATGGCAATTCATCAGTTCCCGGCTGATTTTCATGTCCCCCTTGACGTTCAGATCGGCCTCATCGCAGAACCGGGCAACGAGATTGCCACCGACACGGATGGAGGCACTCTGTCTTCCCAGAATCCCGCCGCGCACCGTGAGGTCGCACTCTGTTTCAACCGCCGCCGCCTCGATGGCCCCCCCCACCGTAATGGCCCCTTCCGACTTGACTTTGAATCGATCACGAATCGTTCCGGGAACCCGAACATCCACGGACGAGTCGATGTTGCCGGTTCCAAAATCAACGTCCTCCTCGACCCGATATTCCTCTTTAATCGAGAGCTTGCCGTCTCCGAAAAAAACCCGGCCCGAACAATTCGCATTCACTTTCAACGGATCGTCATTGCAGGTTTCGACACCCTCACCCAGTTCGACCTCGCGCCCCCGATAGCGCGGCTCAACACTCTTCCCAAAGACATCAACACCGGCCGTCCCCGGATCCGCGGGGATGATCGTTCCGAGGAGATCACCCTCCTTGACGGTATGGATGGAATTGAATTCGTAATAATTGACAGGTGCATCACCCTGCCAATCCTGTGCCTCATGTTCGATCGATTCGTGTCGTTGGAAGTCGCCGTCCTTCCCGTCGACCGGCGGCCGACCTTCCGCGATGAGACTCTTGCACGGCGGGGTTTCCTCTCGCATCGTGGCCAGAAATGGATCGATACGATCAGACACGGAATCATCTACGACGATCTCGGAGTCTTTGAGAATCTGGATGACATCAGCCGAATTCGCGGAACGAATCCTGGTAATGTCCCCCACTATTAACCACGCCTTCATGCAATCGGGGGAGATTTCCACACTCAGCGCAGGCGTTGTCCCTTTGGTTTGGATAGTCATGACAATCCAATCTCTCTTGAAGTTCCGCGTATCACATGCCGCTTTCGCGTGTTCAGATCGCGAATCAATCTTGCCGGTATGATAGGTCGATTCGTTGACCGGGGAATAATGAAGACGGCAGCCCTGATCGGAAAACCCATGTCATGCCGACATCACCCGTCTGTATCATTCAGCAATTTCGTATCAAACGCATCGCTTCATATCTACAACGTTATGTGAAATCATCATCTACTCAATATCAGTCTTCTCAGACCAACCTATCGAGGTTGCCCGTTTTCGAAAGCGTCACCGCATGTAATTCCATCGAGGCATTCCCAGAAAATACCTGATAGTCGGTATGTTCATGGGATGGCTTCCACCTTCTCAAGAGGTAATACGAGGGTGAACGTGGCTCCCTTGCCCGATCCGTCACTGTGAGCCGAAAGTGAGCCTCCCATCTGCCGTGCGGCCAGCGCACTGCTGTGCAGCCCGAAACCATGACCATCCTTTTTCGTAGAAAATCCATGTGCGAAGATTCGTGTCAAGTCTTCCTGCGGGATCCCGATGCCATTGTCAGCCACTTCGATTCGAATCTGATGATCTTCGGTCGCCTGGGTCCGCAGAGTCAGTTGGCCATCGCAATCAATGCCCTTGACCGCGTGCCTGGCGTTCCCGATCAGATTGACGAGAATCTCGAGCAGGCGATGTCTATCTACGGTCAGGAGTGGCACATCTGAGTATTCTCGAAGAAGTTCAATTCCCAAACCGTCGAGCATATCCGTGGTGATCTTGATCGCTTCCTCCAGGACATCTGTTACCTCGAGCGTTTCCGTCAATTCGGATTGCTTGGAATAGGATTGTTGTCTTCTGATGACCTGCTTGATGTGTTCAATATTTTCTACCAGGCCCTTTAGCTCCTCGAGGACAGCGGCCTGCTCATCCGACAAGAGTTTGGCTAATTTTGTAAAATAGCCAGGCAGTCTCTTACCTCGCTCGTCTTCCGTAATGAAAAGTCCGAGTTGATCAAGGTTCTCGTTCATCATATCAACGGCTTTCCCGAAACTCGTCACCTTCGATTGTCGAATCATATCGGCCACCAAGGACGCTGAGACATTGACGCTGTTCAGCACGTTGCCGACATTGTGAAGAACTCCGGTGGCGACCTCGGCCATCCCCGCCTTACGCGAACTTCGCACCAGTTCCTGTTGCGCAGATTGGAGTTCAGTATGGGCGCGGACCGCGTTCTGTCGCGCTTCCTCTAACGAACTGTTGGCATCTTGAAGCTCCAGATTATGCAGATTGATCGCGGTAGTATACTCGGCCAACTCATGCTCGATCCGCTTTCGCTCGGTGGTATCCCTTTTAATCGCAATGAATCGAAGTACCTGTCCGTTGGCATCTTTCACCGGAGAAATCGTCATATCCTCGGGATACAGGCTCCCGTCCTTGTGCCGATTAATCATCTCCCCATGCCAAGTCTCTCCAGCGAGAATTGTTTCCCAAAGTGACTTGTAGAAATCGTGATCATGTTTTCCCGAACGCAACTTGGACGTACTCTGTCCGATCACTTCCTCGGATGCATAACCGGTGGTCGTACAGAATGCGGGATTGACGTATTCGATAACACCCTTGCGATTGGTAACCACAATGGCGTCAACCGCCGCCTCCATCGCCGTCGTCCGAATGCGCAGGGCTTGTTCCATCCGATCGCGGCGAACCGCCGTCGCCAGAATATGTGCGATGGTATCCAAAAAGTAACTATCATCTTCCGTGAAACTTCGCTGCCTCCGTGAATAGAACCCCAATATTCCAAACGGCTCGTTGGAACCGGGGATCACCACGCTCATTCCACTCACGACGTCGTGGTCAATCAAAAACGGAGGCCCTCTGAATCGAGAATCACGTTCAAGGTGATTCACTATCACAGGCCCTTTGGATCGAAGGGTGTAGCCTGTTTGTGACTCCATTTCCGTGTTGATGACAGCCTTCACCTCCGTTCCTTCCCGCCAGCCGAACCCCGCGCGCATCAAGAGAATGTCATCGGGCATGAGCTCCATGACCAAGGTATATTCCATATCTAATGTTTTGGAT
>JBHHUV010000044.1:0-12259 GCA_046754005.1 Phycisphaerae bacterium
GATCGCGCGACGATAGCCGATCTCAAGTTATTCTTCGCACCTGAGTGTGTATTCCATATCCCACGCCCTGAGACCGGCCGGATCACGCACATCGGAGGCATCGAGGTTCATCGACGGGATCGCGAAGAACTGATCACCGCCAAACCATCGGATGCCCGATCCGCCCTTGCTGCCCTTCTCGCGATCCATCGCCGATCAAAGGGTATTCGCATCAAATTCAAAATCATCGGAATCCAGTCGATCAACGAGACTGAATATCAGACGGAAGCCTTGTTCCAATCCCATTCAACCGAAGCCTCAATTCCGAGGATCCAACAAAACGCGAACTGGACGATTACATGGGTGAGGAAGAATGAGACTGACGGGCCGTTGATCCGGGCGATCTCGATGGAACGCCTCGATGATATCACGTGCGATCATCCCCTGTTCACGGATTGCACTCGGTCCATCATCACGGACAACGCGGTCTGGACGCCGCAGCTCGCCCTCGGCTGCGAATACTGGTACGGTCGGGTCGACGCGGTCGGGGAAATCAATTTTATGGGCCACAACGGAATCGCAGTCGGCGACGTCAACGGGGACGGGCTCGATGATCTCTACGTAGCACAGGGGACCGGACTGCCAAACCGGCTGTTCGTGCAGAATGCGGATGGAACCGCGCGAGAGACCGCGTTGGAAGCAGGCGTGGCTTGGCTGGACGACACGAAGGGCGTCCTGATCGTCGATATCGACAACGACGGCGACCAGGATCTGCTCTGTGCGATCGGGCCGGTCATCGTGAATTGTGTGAACGACGGATCCGGTCGATTCGCACCGAGACCCGTCTATCGGGCACGGACACCCGCCTCGATCTATTCTCTGGCGGCGGCGGATTACGACCTCGATGGCGATCTGGATCTCTATGCATGCCGCTATGTGAAGGTCCGCTACGGAACGAGCGTGCCGGTTCCCTTTCACGACGCCAACAACGGGCCGAAAAACTTTCTGCTTCGCAACGACGGCGTGAACGGGTTCGTGGACGTGACCGGGAAAGTCGGCCTGGATGAAAATAACACGCGCTTCAGCCTCGCGGCCACCTGGATCGACATCGACGCCGATGGCGATCCGGACCTGGCAGTCGCCAACGACTTCGGCCGCAATAATCTATATCGCAACGAAGGTGGCCGGTTTCGGGACGCAGCCGCCGAAGTTGGTGTTGAGGATCAGGCGGCCGGCATGGGCCTGAGCTGGTCGGATTTCGATCTCGACGGCGATTTCGACTTGTACGTCAGCAACATGTTCTCCTCGGCCGGCCGGCGTGTGGCTTATCAGTCGCGTTTCATGGCGACCGCCCCAGCGTCGGCGCGCGGTGGTGCGCGACGGCACAGTCTCGGAAATTCGCTATTTGCCAATGATGGAAAGGGCCGATTCCAGGATCGATCGGATGTCGCAGGTGTGCGGATGGGGCGCTGGGCCTGGGGTGCGAAGTTCGTCGATTTCAACAACGACGCCTATGACGATCTGATCGTGCCCAACGGATTCCTGACGAACCAGCACAAGGACGACTTGTGAAGTTTCTTCTGGCGGCGCGTGGCGTCGCAATCACCCACGACACAACCGGTCCAACCCACCGAGAAACCCGCACGCGACTACGAAAACGGCTGGGCGGCCCTGACGAAACTGATGCACGAAGGCTATTCCTGGAGCGGTTATGAGCACAACTGCGCCTATCTCAACCTGGGCGACGGCCGATTCGCCGACATATCCGCCGCCGCGGGACTGGACTATATCGACGACGGCCGATCACTGGCGGTGACCGACTGGGACGGCGACGGGGATCTTGACGTCTGGCTGAAAAATCGTACCGGGCCGCAGGTGCGGTTCCTGCGAAACGACAACCGACCGAGCAATCACTTCATTGCATTGAAACTTAGAGGCAGGACATGTAATCGCGACGCCATCGGTGCGACAGTCGTTGTCGAATCGGGCGGCCGCCGGCTGGTCCGAACCCTCCTCGCGGGAGACGGCTATCTCGCTCAATCCAGCAAATGGCTGCACTTTGGCCTGGGATCCCACAACACGGTGGATCAGATTACCATCACATGGCCGGACGGTAAGAATCAAATACTCGATCACCCGGAGGCGGATCGACGATACCGCGTCGTGCAGGAAGGCACCCTGCCAGAAACCACGACATCATCAATTGTCAGTCACACATCCGAACCGGATCGGTCGATCAGGCTGAAACGATCGCCCGCCGACAAGCCGCATGACGTTGGCTCGGCCCGAGTGGTTTTGAAGGTGCCGCTCCCCCTCCCCCCGACGCTGGTCTCCAACCTGTTCGGCGAATCAGCGGGATCGGGCCGCGCCAGGCTGGTCAGCCTTTGGGCCGAGTGGTGCGCGCCCTGCAAGGGAGAGTTGATTCAATTCGCGCAACACAATGAACGTCTGCACGATGCCGGTCTCGACATCCAGGCGCTGAACGTGGATAAGGAGGCCGATCGCGCGAAGGCACGTGCCTGGTTCAATTCGAAAGTGATTGTGCCTCAGGGCAACCCGGCGTTGGAACAGCGCTCGGCCTTACCGAATGAACTGAACGCCATCGACGCGATTCTTCGTCATGCACGCGACAATCAGGCCGATTGGCCCTTGCCCACCAGCCTGTTACTGAACCCGCACGGTACGGTGCAGATCATCTACCTCGGACCCATCGGCGTCGATCGATTGATGAGCGACACGCGTGAATACGGCTTGTCCTCACCACCGCTGCACCTGCGCGCTTCCTTTCCCGGTCGATGGTATTTTCGCACCCCCCGCAACCTGCCTGCGCTGGCCCGGGATCTCCGCGAACGCGGTCTGGGTGACGAAGCGAGGTTTTACGCGATCCTCGATCGAGCGATCAGGCCTCAAAGCCATAAAAATCCTTAGCTCCTACCGCATTCATCTTCATGTCGCAATTCTCGTAATAATAAGAAGTTACTTCGATCGATGAAGCATCCACACACGCACCTGACATGGACCGTGACGATTTCGGCCACGTCGTCATCGCAAAAAAAAGTTGGCGCGGCTATGGATCATGCGGTATACTCGGACTTTCAGAGCCGGCTCCATCGTCGGAGACGATACCGCAATCCTGCCGACCAGGAGGTGCGGGGACAGGTAGGGTTTGTAGCCACACAATCCACAATCGAAGCGGAAGTCAAAAGGAGTCGAGCATGGCACGTGCGCACTTGTTGATCATCGGAATCATTCTGGGGATGAGCGTGACGCCGGCGCGGGGGCAGTGGGTGGAGTTTTTGGATGATACGGCGAACCGCATCGTCGCTGCGCCCGGTGTCGGAGTCGACAATCCCGACGAAAAGGACTACGCATGGGACGATCTCGACAACGACGGAGATATTGACCTCGTCGCCGTGTATAAGCTGATAGGAACGACCAATTGCCAGTCAGGCAACGCCTGCCGCCGAAACGCCTTGTTCATGAACGAGGGCATCGCCGATGGACAGGCCATCGACGGTGTCCTCGTGGATCGAACCGTCGAATACATCAGCAATGAGAACGGCACGATCGGTGTCGCGGGCAGTTCGGGTTTCCTCGACTTGACCAACGATCGCGACGTCGCCATCGCCGACGTGAACGGTGACGGCTGGAAGGACATCATCACATCAACCACCCTCAGCGGCAATCTCGGCAAGATGATCTCACACCCGCGCATCTATATCAATCGCGGGCTGGACGGCGGCGGTCTCTGGCTGGGTTTCATCTTCGACAATGTGGATCGGGTTCCCACAATGCCGGCAGAACCTCGGTTCTGCTCAGTCTCCACCGGTGATGTGGACGGCGACAACGACATCGACCTCTATTTCGGCGACTACCAGCAGGGCGGATCGAGACCGGTCGATCTGAACGATCGTCTCTGGATCAACGACGGTACGGGCGTCTTTACCGACGAGACAGCTTCACGAATGTCCTTCCAGATGGTCAATTCGTCCTTCGGAATGGCCACCGCGATCGCCGACATGAACGGCGACGGGCGCGTCGATATCGTCAAGGATACGGCACTGACGGACCCAATCCATGTTACGATCAGTTACAACAACAACGCCGGCGCGACGAATCAGGACGGCTTTTTTGACGTCTTCGACGTTGTTTATTTGAATTCTCCCTATCACATCTCCGTCGGCGATCTGAACGGTGACGGGATGATGGACATCGTCATCACCGACGACGGCCTTGACCGGTACATCCTCAATCAAGGCAATAACGCCTCCGGCATCGCCACGTTCAGTCCGGAGATGACGTTCGACGGATCATCATCCACTCAGTTCGGCGGCAACAGCGTAATCGCGGATCTGAACGCGGATGATTTCAATGACGTGTTGATTGCAAACGTGGACGTCGATCTCCCAAGCTGCACGCAGCCGTCGAAGATCTACCGTAATCTCGGCGATCCGCCCAACGTAACCCTCACCCAACAGGGCAACGTCGGCATCGCCCAGGCAGACTTGAACGGCGTTCATGATTTCGCCGTTTTCGATCTCAGCGGCGATACTGCGCCCGACATCGTCATCGGCAATTGCGTCGGGACCAGGGTCTATATCAACCAGCCCGTTATTGGCGTGAACTTTCAGTACCCAAGCGGTCTGCCGTCATTCATCCAGCCGAATCAGGATCTGAACTTCACGGTCCGCGTCATCGCCACCGGAGCGGTCAACATTCAGGACAACACCGGCACCCTGCACTATTCGATCGATGGCGGCCCTTTTCAGGTCGTCAACATGGTTCAGCCGCTGCCCGGCGGGGTGTACGAGGCAACGCTACCCGGCGCCGCCTGCATGTCCACCTATGATTTCTTCGTCCAGGTTCTGCTCGTCGGCGGCCAGCCATTCAGCGATCCATTCGACGCGCCGACTTCCACCTTCTCGTCCATCGCCAGTATAGGAACACAGATCGCACTTGAAGACGACATCGAGGGCGATGTCTCCGGATGGACCATCACCAGCGACCCGACCGTGACAGACGGTCAATGGGAACAGGCCGAGCCGATCGGAACGATCTTCAATGGCAGTCTCGCGGCCCCCGGTGAGGATGCCGAGGCCAGCCAGGCAAAAGTTCGAGCCTTCGTCACCCAGAACTGCCCCGATCCGCCGGCAACCTGTGGCGGTCACACGGCCGGTTCCGCAGACGTCGACGGCGGTGGCACGGACTTGATCTCGCCGACCCTGATCCTGACCGGAACCGACGCGGATATCTCCTACTTCCGCTGGTTCTTCACCAGCAGCCCGACGCCCGGTATCGACACACTGACCGTCTGGGTCACCGGCAATGGCAACTGTCCGAACCCGAATTGGGTGTTGGTCGAAACCGTCAACGGAACCTCGGACGGAACAAACACGGCCTGGGAAGGCGCGTCGTTCCGTGTTAGTGACTTTGTGACACCGACCGCCAACGTCAAGGTTCGTTTCCGAGCCGAGGATGCCGGACCTGGTTCGGTCGTCGAGGCCGGTGTGGATTTGTTCAGCGTCAACCAGTTCCTCTGCTCGGCGATTCCCGATCCGTGTGCCGTTCCGGGCGACATGAACGCCAATAGCATCGGAGACGGTGCGGATGTACAGGCGTTTATCGATTGTTTGATCGGCGGCGGTCCGTCGTGCGGCTGTGCCGACATGAACGGCAGCGGATCGACGGAGATTGGCGATGTCAGTCTTTTTGTTGAGGCCCTGTTGCTCGGCGGTCCATGCCCGTAGGGGGCTGTCCGATCCGCACGGCGGATCCGGCTGGCATGGGAAAACCGGCTGATAGAGGAAAGAAGGAGAGGCGATATGCGCGCGATCCTGTCAATCTTGTTTTGTCTCATCTCCGCGGTTTCGGCCTTTGCCGGGCCGATCACGCTTCAGCCTAAAATGGGTGATCCGCTCAAAGGGCTGACGGCGGCACAACTCCAGAGATTCATCGACGGTAAGGCGGCCTTTATGCGGGTCTTTACGGCGGCGGATGGGCTCGGACCGATTTTCAACAAGGAAAGTTGCGCCAATTGCCATAACAATCCCGTCGGCGGGGCCGGTTCCCAGACCGTCACCCGATTCGGCATCCCCGATCAGAAGGGCGGCCCGTTCAATCCGCTCACCGAATTGGGTGGCACCCTTCTGCAGCAGCAGGCGATCAGCCCGAGTTGTCAGGAGACCGTACCCGCGCTACCTGGCATCTTCACGACCCTCCGAGCGACGCCCTCGGCCCTCGGTTTTGGTCTCGTGGAGGCCATACCCGATACCGACATCGAGGCCAACGCGATTACTCCACCACCCGGAATCAGTGGCCGTGTTCACATGGTTGCCGCCGCGGAAGACCCGCCGGGAAGCCCGATGCACGTGGGACGATTCGGCTGGAAGTCACAGGTGGCGACGATGATGACCTTTTCCGCCGGGGCTTCAAAGAACGAAGTGGGCATCACCAACCCCTTGAACATGCAGGACAATGATCCCAACGGTATCAACCCACCGGCGTTGGCTGATTGTGACAACGTGGCCGACCCAGAAGTTGGCATGACTTTTTTGCAGCAGTTGACCGATTTCCAGCGCTTCCTCGCCCCGCCGCCGCAAACGCCGAAGTCGGGTATGACCGGCGAGGCGATCTTCACTACCCTTGGTTGCACGGACTGCCACATCCCCTCCTTCACCGCTGACAGCAATCCCACCCTTGAAGACGCGATCCGGAGCAAGGTACTCAGGCCCTATTCCGACTTCCTGCTTCACGACATGGGTTTATTGTTCGACGGCATTCCCCAGGGAGACGCCCAGGCTGGTGAGATTCGGACGCTCCCCCTCTGGGGTGTTCGCACGCACGATCCGATGTTGCACGATGCCTCGGTTGCGGGTGGAGCCTTCTCGTCGCGTGTGTCTCAGGCCATCGCCGACCATGGGCAGATCGGCAGCGAAGCCAAGCCGTCGGTCGATCTGTTTTTCGCCCTCCCACAGACCGATCGCGATGCGGTTATCGCCTTTCTCGACTCGCTGGGACGACGAGAATTTGATCTCGACGGCGATAACATCGTGGATATCAATGATCAGATTGCCTTTATCACCTGCTACAGCGGTTCCGTACCGACTTATACGCCTGATGATGCGTGCAGCATTTCAGACGTGAATCAGGATGGCGCCGTGGACTGTGTCGACTGGCAGTTCTTCGAGGTTGCCTATTTTGCGGATAATGGCGTTCTTCCGATTCTGGGCATGACCGATTTTGTGAATGTCCTCATTGGCACGGAAATCAACCCCGCCAAAATCTGCATTGCCGACATGAACAAGGATGGAAGCAACGATGGCGACGATATTGGGGATTACGTTGCCGCCGTTCTAGCCGGAAGCTGATTCTCCTTGACTCTCCCAAGGCTCATTGTCTCTACCCTTTTCTCGATTCAATCCAAATCAATAGGCACATGTTCGTGATCTCCTGAACCCAAAGGGCGTACAGGGATTGGACTACCGTGCTTCTTGACGGCGATTTTTTCGGCCACATGGCCGTTCCTGGCCATCTCGATCAAACGCTACTCCATCATTCAGTAGCACAGGAATACTTTGTATTTTCATTTAATCAAGCAAGTTATGATTTGTCGGCAGGCAATGACTCACTCGGGCATCCAACATGCGATAGATGATCCAGGACGTGGAGCGGGCATCCTCCATTGTCCGGAGAGGCGTTCCTGCTGATACCTGTATGGACAGCCGGTTGTTGTTGTTGACGAACGAACACGGATCGTGGTCCTTGACCGAGGGAGGAGATTCATGATGCAACAAACTCATTCGGCATTCGGAATCATATTGACAATGATCGTCATATTGTCAGTAGTCTTCGCCGCGAGCCTGCTCCATGCACAACCTTGCCCCATCGTAGATAGAGGGTCGCCGCTTGACGGAATCACGACGATCAGCGTGATTCAACCCGAGGGTGATTGCACCGAAAACCCCCTGTTTGCGGGCTGGCGATGCATGGTCCTTCAGTCGGAGGCCAACGACAACGGTGTTCAATACGGCATCGATGTACGCTGGAATCTGGTAACCGGGCCGGTACGAGGCTCATTTACCTGGCTTAAGGGTGGGGGAAGTACTGAATCAATTCGTCTGTCCACGCCACTCGCAGTCCAGGTTCAGGACACACTGGAGACGACGGACCACATTCGAACGATCGAACTGCGTTATCTCGGATTAGGAACCCAGACACCGCCACGCAACGGTTTCGTCAACATTTCCTCAACATACGCGGATGTTCTCGAGTTTCTAATCACCCACGGGATCGCCAGAGGGGTCGTAGGTCATTACGGCAATAGCGGCGGGAGTATGATGGGGGCCAATGCTGTGTCCTACCACAATTTGGACTTGGTTCTGGACGGCATCGTGTATGGCGGCGGCCCGTTCTGGAGCGACTTGCAGGCCGTCTGTACCGAACCGGATTCTCCGATTTTCGGGGATCCCTTGATTCGCAGCCGCGTCGACGACTGGAATTGGCTGGAACTGGGCGGGGCGCCCTTCTGCTCTAAAATGCTCCCCCAGTCTGTTCCGCCCTATACATGTCGATCAACGCTCGGCATCGAGGCCAACACGGTCTATCCAAACACGATCGTCAGTGTGATCGTAGGCACCGAAGACAACTTCAATCCTTGGATGGATGCCTCCGCTACCGATTACTGGCAGAACATCAATGCCCAGGCCAAGACCTTCGATCGGCCCGTCGCTCCCCACCTGATCGTCGCATCCGAACAAGGCGCCGCAACGCTGTATCAACGAATCGTGGATATTGTCAATGCCCAATCACCGCCGATCATCGGTGATATCAACTGCGATGGTGTCCTGAATATCGACGATCGGGATGCGCTCGTCTTGGCGCTGCTCGATCCGGTTGCGTTTCAGACGATCTTTCCCGTCTGCAACATCAACCGGGCGGACCTGAACGGCGACGGCCTGATCAATGGCAAGGACATTCAGCCCTTCCTCACGCTTCTCGTGAATTTTTGATCACTGGTTAGCAAACAGAATATTCCCCTATCTGTGGTTGGTTGTTCACGCGTATTCGTCATTGTCACCCATCCACATACAACCAAGAACCCCGATCAAGTCTTCTCTATCGACCCACCGATGCATTCCTGATTGGTCAATTTCATATTTAATACGAACTGAAGAATCAACACATCACCTGGTAGTTTTCACCAAGCGTTCGCGTCAACATTCGCCCAAGACATACGAAAAAAGAATATCGGACACTTCCTCTCATGCCCGTGATATTCTCCTCCCGTGTGACCCCAGAGACGAGGCCGCCATTTTCGGATGAAGCGGCCCCCCTCTCTGTCCGATACGTTTCGGCGTATTGACCTCGATTGACGACAGCCTCGGCCTTCGCGCGGCCGGCCCTTTCCCGGAGTCTCTCTCGTGCCATCGGAACCCCTCGTTCACGATCCGTCACTGCCCGCGCCGGTTCAAATGACTGACCGGCTCCCGCGTTTCTGCCAGGTCTTTCCCACGGCGGCGATCCTCCTCGTCAGCGTCCTCGGCCTCTTTCTCGAACTCCTGCTCATTCGCTGGATCGGCACGGAAATCCGCATCTTTGCCTATCTGCAAAACACGGTCCTCGTCGTCTGTTTTCTCGGACTGGGGATGGGCTGTTTCACCTGCCGCAAGCCCATCAACCTGTATCAGATGATCGTGCCGATGTTCATCCTGTTGCTTCTGATGGCTGTTCCATTCACCCGCAAAAGCATTGCCGGGATCAGCGAGATGCTCAGCGTCCTAGGCGATTTCGTCATCTGGTCGGAGCGGATCAGCAACAACCCCCTCCAGACGGCGGCCAATCTCTTTCTCGGCCTCGTCCTCACCTATATCCTGATGCACCTGATCTGGAGTATGTTCATCCCCATCGGCCGGGTGCTCGGGCGGTTGATGGACGATCATCCCCGCACGATCCTGGCCTACTCGATCAACATCGGCGGCAGCCTGCTCGGCATCTGGCTCTTCGTCCTGCTCAGCGCCCTTTACCTGCCCCCGGTGATCTGGGTTGTCGTCCTGGTTGCATTGACGCTGCCATTCGTCATGACCGGCTCGGCGCATCGGCGGCTCAACGCCGCGCTGCTGATCCTGATCATTCCCACCGCGTGGTTTGCCGGTCGCCAACCCGGAGCGATTGAAACCCTCTGGTCGCCCTACCAGAAGCTCGTCCTGTACGAAACGCCCGAACGCATCCAGGACAGTGGCGACTACACCATCACCGTCAACAACTGCGGCTATCAGGCGATGATCGATCTCTCACCGGAGGCGATCGAACGCGAGCCCGATCGCTTTCCGCCCGAGATGAAGGGCTTCGGTCAGTACGATCTGCCCACTCGGCTGCATCCAAACCCGCGGAACATGATGATCGTCGGATCGGGCAGCGGGAACGATGCCGCGGCGGCCCTGCGAAATGGCGTCGAACACGTGACCGCCGTCGAGATCGACCCGGCGATCATTGCGCTTGGGCGGCGCTACCACCCGGAACAGCCCTACGCCTCTCCGCGCGTCCGGGTGGTCAACGACGACGCCCGCTCCTTCTTTGCGAACTGTGACGAGCGTTTCGACGTGATCTCCTTCGGCCTACTCGACTCCCACACGATGACGGCGATGACCAACGCCCGGCTCGACCACTATGTCTATACGCGTGAAAGCCTGCGTCAGGCCCAGTCGCTCCTGAAGGAAGGCGGCATCATCACGCTGACCTTCGAGGCCCAGAAACCCTATATCGCCGATCGCATGGGTCGCGTGCTTCGCGAGGTCTTCGGGCAGGATCCCCTCTCCTTCCGCGTCCCGAGAAATGCCTACGGTTGGGGCGGCGCGATGTTTGTCACGGGCGACCTCGACACCGTACACCGCCAAATCGCCGCCAACGACCAACTGGCGGGGCTGATCCGTCAATGGAAAGACGATCAGCCGATGGCGCTCAGCTATTCGACGCCGATTGCGACGGATGACTGGCCTTACATCTATCTCGAGTCACGCCGTGTTCCGGCGCTCTTTTTCCTGCTTGCCGGACTCATGGCCCTGCTGCTGCTGCACGGTCGCCGGCAACTGGGGATTCCCCGACTGGTGGGCAACTGGACGCGGACGCACTGGCACTTTTTCTTTCTCGGCGCGGCCTTTCTGCTGCTCGAGGTGCAGAACATCAGCAGGGCATCGGTCGTGCTGGGCAACACCTGGCAGGTCAACGCGGTCATCATCTCGGGCATCCTGACGATGATCCTGCTGGCCAATATGACGGCGGCCCGATTTCCGAAGCTGCCGATCGAATGGGCCTACGTTGGGCTGTGCGGCTGTTGTCTCGGCCTCTACAGCCTGGACCTCTCGAGCCTGGCAATTCTGCCCTACGCGAGCAAGGCCGTCGTCCTCGGCGGCCTGACGGCGCTGCCCATGTTCTTCAGCGGCATTATTTTCATCCGATCCTTCGCCCACGAGTCCAACAAACACGAGGCCCTCGGTGCCAACATGATCGGTGCCCTCGTCGGCGGACTGCTCCAGTCCATCACCTTCCTCGTCGGTTTGAAGGCCCTGCTGCTGATCGTGACGGGGTTCTATCTGATCGCCATGCTCACCCGAGCGGATCGGGCACCTCGGGAAGCGACCACCTCCGTTCCTCAGGTTGCCTGAACGGCCACTTTCGGGTTCGTTGCACGGATATTACGACTGACCACAGAGGTCGCGGAGGGACGCGGCGCAAGAAGTAGGCATGGGAACGGAATCCCCCGGGAGAGGAACCGAGGAGGGATTCTCGGTTCGGCACGGGATGGGAGAGGGATTGAAAAGGAATTTGCTGTGTCTTGATGTTAATACGACCTCTATATAGTTAATGCATCATATAACGTTTCGCGTCCGACCGGGATTGGCCTGCGGATTTGCCATTTGCCCCCCCCTGCCCGCTCAAATTCTTTTGGTTTTTCTGACCGGGAATTCCCCCATTGCGCCTTGGAATTTTTACCCAATTCCGATAGTATACTCTTTGGTGGTGGGCTGCTTGTACTGATGCGTCACTTCTATCTGCAGGAGGCGGGAGATATGTTCACACGTCTTTCTCTGATCGTACTCGTCTGCACCCTTGTGGCCGGGCTTTGTGAAATTGCAACTGCTCAAACCGGTGCCTGTTGTACCGGCGGCTTTTGCCTCATCGACACGGAGGCTAACTGCACCGGTGGCGGCGGTGTCTATGCCGGCGACAACACCGACTGCGCCGGCAGCGGCGCCGGCGGTGGGACCGACTGCAACGCCAACGG
>JBHHUV010000045.1:0-12183 GCA_046754005.1 Phycisphaerae bacterium
CGGGCGGCAGGCGGTGGCGATGAGGAGTGTGGCCAAGATCAGTGATTGCATCGGGATTGCGGAAATCGGATTTTGCAATGGGAATAGCCGGTGGAGTCTGCTGTCTCTCTCGATGGCACTGCTTGAAGCAGTGGCACACACGCGCCGATTGAATATGAAGCGTGTGCTGAATACCCGAGTATTATCGACCGTGTACATCAGGCTTCGCTGTCAAGGAGTGTGGCGTTGGAGGATTCTTCGATCGGCGGCGCCGTGTGTTCGATTCCTAATACGCCCAGTGCGTCGCGTTCGACGATGGAGGCGAGGAACTGACGTGGGATCGTCGGCAGGTTCGTGCCGGTTACGAGCTGGTTGATCCGGTAGAGGGCCTCGATCACCTTGGCGGCGGGGGTGTAGGGGAAATCGCTGCCAAAGAGGAGTTTGTCTATGACGCCATATTGATAGGCGGCCAAGAGGGTGTTGTAGGCCTGCCAGGGTCGGTGGAGAAGCGAACTGATGTCGGCATAGACATTGGGGTGTTTGCCAAGCAGAACGATGCATTCGTCGATCCAGGGATAGCCGAGATGGGCGACGACCATGTGAAGTTGCGGCAGCTCGCGGGCTACTTCGTCGAGGAGGGCCGGTCGTGCGAACTCCATCTTGCTGGCGGTACTGTAGTGAATTCCCTGATCGATGAGAACCGGTTTTTTGAGTCGGGCCGCTTCGCTGAAAATCTGCATCGCCCGGCTGTCGGCGGGGTGAAAATCCTGAGCGGCGGGTGAGACGGTGATGGCCTTCATGCCGAACTCATCGTGGGCACGCTGGATATCTTCGAGGGCTTCCTCGAGGTTGGTGGGATCTATACCTGCGACGCCGATGAGCTTGTCTGGATATTGTCGGACGTAACCGTGGACGAGTTCGCTTGGGATCTCGGCGCCGAGGTAACGGCTTTTGAATCCGAGGACAAAGCTCTTGTGGACCGGGGCGCTGGCGTGGAAGTGGGCCTCGGTCGAGGCATCTGGAAGGGAACCGACTTTCGCCGGCTCCATTCCCCGGTGGATGCAGCCTTGAAGTTCCAACCGTGCGCGTCCGAGTTGCTCGGCTGATTCCCAGATATGGGTATGGCAGTCAACGATCATGATGCAATGCTCCCAATGGATGTGGCAATGTTCCGATATTGCCAACCAGCTTAGCTCAGTGCCATTCCCTCGGTCAAGCGGGAGGCTCCGATTTGATCGATTCCGGCCTGCAAATTGCCAATAATGTCAAAATCGGAGTGATCCGTCGCAGTGACGGTGTTTTCATTCCAGAGAGACGGACGAATCAGGGAAATCCTTATTATTAAGCAACTTGGCGGAAGGCCGGTGCTCCCCTCGTCCGAGAACGGATCAGTCGTTTGTATTCGTAGGTGCAATAATCGTTTGAAATACAATAACGGACCGCACTTTTGTTTCCGTCTGCATCATTGCATGACTACAATGGATGTAGCCAGATGCGACCGGATCCGTACGGCGTAAGTGCGAATCGTATGCCTCGCTTGTTGGATCGGCCATCCGCCCCCGTTGTGAATAAATAAGGGATGGGCCATGCCGCTCATGCGGGCCAGAGTCATTTCAATTATCGCGCTGCTGGGGGCTATGTCCCTGAGCCCATTTGCGCACGCCGAAATCCTCGTCGTGCCGGATGGAAACGTTGCGGCCCTGATCAGCGCGATACAGACAGCCAATTCAAACGGCGAGGCCGACGTCATCAATCTGGCGTCAAACGGCACCTATCTTCTGACGTCCGTCAACAACGAGAACGACGGCTCCAACGGCCTGCCCATCATCACCAGTCGCATCACGATTGAAGGCCACGGCGCGGCGATCAAACGAAGCGTGATCTCCGTGGTTCCGGAGTTTCGCATTCTCTATGTGCTGGAACCCGGGCATCTGACGGTGAACGATTTGACGCTCGAGAACGGTTCGGCCTCGCTCTGGGGCGGTGGGATCCTGAACAACGCCGGCACGCTGGACCTGGTGAACACGAACCTGTTTTCCAATCACGCCGCGGTCTTCGGCGGCGGCATCACCAATTTGGGCGGTGGATCGGAGTTGACCGATTGCACGATCAATGAGAATCATTCCGATGTTTTCGGCGGCGGCGTGTTTAATTTCAGCGGCTTTCTCAACATCATCAACAGCACGATCCAGGACAACAATGCGGACTTTGACGGCGGTGGGGTCTACAACAACATCGATGGGATTGTGCAACTGATCAACAGCACCGTCAGCGGCAATCATGCCGGTGAGTCGGGCGGCGGGGCCTATAACTTCGGCGGCACCTTCCGGCTGACCAACGTGACGGTTGCGGCCAACGATGCCCTGAAGGAGGGAGGCGGGTTAATCAACCTGCTTGGCGGATCCTTTACGATGTCCAATTCGATCATCGCCAATCAATCGGGAGAGCTGAATTGCGCCGGTGAACCGATCATTTCGCAGGGGCACAATCTCGACAGCGACGGTTCCTGTCAGTTGAGCGGCCCAGGCGATCTGAACCAGATAGATCCGATGCTTGGGCCTTTGAAGCGAAATGGCGGTGCGACGATGACCCACGCCCCGTTGTTCGGAAGCCCGGTGATCGATGCGGGAGAAAGTTCGGTCTGTCTGCCGGAGGATCAACGCGGTCTCATGCGTCCTTTCGAGGGAAGCAATCACACATCTCAACTCTGCGATATTGGAGCGGTCGAGTTTGTGGATTGCAACGGCGACAATACCAACGATACCGCCAATCTGGACACCGACGGTGACGGTACAGCGAATTGTCAGGACGGCTGTCCCGATAACCCCAACAAGATCGCGCCGGGGGCCTGCGGATGTGATTCGGAGGATCGTGATTCCGATGGCGACGGGGTGCTGGACTGTCTGGAAGGGTGCCCGCTGGATCCGAACAAGCTGGATCCGGGGATCTGCGGTTGCGGCAATGCGGACACCTTGGTTGATAGTGATAGCGACGGCCTGATCGATTGTCTTGACAACTGTCCGTTCGTGGCGAATACGAATCAACTCGATATTGATCACAACGGAATCGGCGACGTCTGCGAACCGTCTCCGATCGGTCAATCCGTCGGGCCTTGCGGTACCGGGGTGGGTGTTGTGATGACGCCGATGACAATGCTGGGCCTCGGCTTGATGCGACGGCGTCGGCGAAGATCGCCACGGCGGTCCTCGTAGAGCGCACTTCTATCGAAAAAATCGGATAGTCAATAATAAACGATCCATTTGGACGATGGATGGAGATTCTGCATGCTTACCCGTCCCATACTGCCGGGCCGTGTAAGCATGGCACCCGGCTTGGGCATGCCACCCGTCGCCCGGCGCTGCGGGATTGTTTGAAATTCACACTTATTTTCGGAATGGTATTATTTTGAGACGGTCGTAGTCTTCTGGTGTGTTCACGTCGATGGGCATCGAGCAACTGGTGATCGGCAGCTCTCGAACCGCCTCGGGATGTGCCCGCGCGAGTTCGTTCAGCCCCTGGTCGGCGTTCATGTCATCGAGTTCTTCCAGTAGTTCGAACGTGAACACGGCCGGATGCCCGCGACGGCCTCGATAGGTGGCGATCAGGATGCCCGGCGGTCGGCGGGGCAGGCGAAAGCTCTCCGCGCAGGTCGAAATCACCCCGGCGGTCACCTGAGGCTGATCGGCGAGCAGGATCATCACGCCGTCGTCGTCGTGGGTCTCGAAGCGGTCGATGAGGAAATCCAGACCGATCTGCACGGACTCCAGCATATCGCTCTTGGGATCATCATTGAGCACGACGAAGCAGCGTTCCGGCATCTCGCCTCCCAGGTGTTTCGACACTCGTTTGTTGGCCACGATGATCAGACCGTCCAGCGGCGATTCGAGGACCGCGCCGATGAGGGTTTCGATCATGGTGTCTTCGCCATAAGGCATGAGTTGTTTGAGTCGGCCCATCCGGCGACTTTGCCCCGCCGCCGGGATGATGGCAAAGACCTGGCGCTGGTTCATGGCGTTTTCCCCTCCAGCTTCGGCACGATCGGACCCTCGACCCGAGTTGGCGGATCGGTCCGCCGGACCTCGATCAACTGACCGACGATGCTCATGGCGATCTCCGGGACCGTGACCGAGCCGATTTTCAGGCCGATTGGTGCATGGACGCGCTCGAGCCTGTGTGCATCGACGCCGAGGGCGATGAGATCGTCGAAGATGAGCTTGACTTTGCGGCGGCTTCCGATCATGCCGATGTAGCGGGCCGGGCTGTTGATGACGGCGTGGAGGGCCTGCTCGTCGTGGTGGTGGCCACGGGTGACGATGACGACGTAGGTATTGGAATCGATTGGCTGCTGCCGGAGCGACTGCTCGATGTCGCCTGCGACGGGCCGGATCGGTGGCGGGAGGCGATCGGGCTTCATCAAGTCGGCCCGGTCATCGATCACGGTGACCTCGAAATCGAGACCCACGGCGAGGCGGGCAACTTCGGCGCCGACGTGACCGGCGCCGGCGATGATGAGCTGGGCCGGGGCCTCGATGTGGAGGCGGTATTCCTGAATCGCTCCCTCTTGTTCGACGCGGAGGGGAACACATGCCGGTCGGCGGTGTTCGAGATTGTCGGCTGCGGCGAGGAAGGGCGCGGCCTCGTCCGTCTTTGTGATCGTCTGCACGGCGATGCGCATTGTGCCGCCGCAGATGAGGCCGTCGTCCCATCCGTAGTCGTGATCGAGCTGAAACGTCAGAAGGCTGGACTCGCCGCGCTGCAACAGCTCGAAGGCCTGCTTCCGCACCTCAGCCTCGACGCATCCGCCGCCGAGGGTACCCTCAGTGGTGATGTCTTCGTGAAGCAGCATGGATGCGCCGGCTGCCTGCGGCGTCGAGCCGTAGGAGCCGACGATGGTGCAGAAGGCAATGTGGCGTTTCTCATCCACGCGGCGGGCGATCGAACGGAACAAGATTGCAAACGGGCTCATCGCAGCATGCTCTTCACGGGGTTGGAGGACATAACGACATTGATATCCGTCGTCAAAGTAGGGATAATACTTCTTGATCTCGGGCACCGTGATTGTTGATGTGTTCCTCTCGTCGTAGAAGTCACCCACGGAGTTTCGATAGCAATAAACTTCATCGTCGGCAATAGTGATAAGGAACTCGGCGATTTGAAGAATCCACGGCAGCATCTCCGATTCGGCTTCATTTGCCGTGAGCGCTGGTCGTTCATTATCGTAGTAATCGTAGTTGCAAATGCGAAGGGAATATCGCATGGATTCTCGTGTTTCCAACACCGCATTTCTTTCACAAAGTTCTTCTGGAATTTCGAGCAGGGTTGCCTTGATCTTATATCTCTGTAGCCGACCTCGTATTTCATCAGCGGTGATTGGAGAATTGAACTCGAATTCACATTGTTCAGAGGACATGTGTTGCCTGAGAATGTCATCCTACCTAATCATTCTTCTAAAGATACTCGTTGCTCCCAAGACTAGAATGGGAAAATAAGTTTCCATGGCGAAACAATAAGCTTTTCCATCCTGGTGTGGCGAAGAAACATCTTCCATGCATGCGGAATAAGTGTTAATCACCGGTTGGAAACCGGTGCCACACTTCGAGGTTTTTTCAGTGCCATTGCCGCCGGGGAGTCGGTCATCGGTAGCGTTGTGCGGCGGATTCCGTCGTAGGCGTAGAGGGCGCCCGAGACCGCCGGGGCCGTGGGAACGAGGCCGATTTCGCCGACGCCCCGGGCGCCGTAGGGGCAATCCGGATCGCCTTCCTCCACAAAGATGCACTCGATCTCGGGCATCTGGTGTGCCCGGAGGACGCCGCAGGCCTTTACATCCTTCGTTTGAATCTTTCCGTTTTCGACGACGAAATTCTCGGTGAGGGCATAGCCGAGGCCCATGTGGATTGAGCCCTCCATCTGGCCCTCGAGGAGCGTGGGGTTCATGACGCGGCCGACATCGTGGGCGGCGACGACCTTTTCGAGACGACCGTCGTCGTCGAGGATTACGACCTGTGTGGCGAATCCGTAGGTGAGGTGGGTGCGGGGGTTTTCCACCGTCGCGCCAAACTTGTCGGTCGGGAAGCATTCCCACAGGCCTTCGTAAACCTTGCCCACCAGATCGTCCAGCGACTTGCCCGAGTCGAGATCAGCCTTGAGCTTCGTCGCCGCGGCCTTCACGCCATGACAGCCGAGAACCGTGCCACGGCTGGCCGTCGTCTGCCCGCAATCGAGGGCATCCCGGGTGTCGGTCGTTACCTCGAATACATCGGCCGGCAGGCCCGTCTCCTCAACGGCCGTCTGGATCAGAATCGTAAACAACCCCTGCCCCATCTCGGTGAAGCCGGTTCGGATGGTGATCCCTACATCTCTGTTTTTGTATTTTGATTTTTTGACATTTTGACTTTTTGATTTTTCGACCGTGAGCGTGGCGCGGCCGGCCTCGGGCAGGCCGTTGCCGATGCCGACATTCTTGATGCCGCAGGCGATTCCGGCGTATTTCGCGTTGCGATAGACGTCTTTGACCGCATCGAGTGTTTTGCGAAGGCCGAAGGGCTTGTCGAGCTTCTGACCGGTGCAGAAGGCGTCGCCGGGTTCGAGGATGTTGCGGCTTCGGATCTCCCAGGCGTCGATACCCACCTTTTCGGCGAGCCTGTCCAGGCAGCCCTCGATGGCAAACGCGGCCTGATTGGCGCCGAAGCCGCGCATCGCGCCGCATGGCGGGTTGTGGGTGTAGACGGCGAGGGCCTCGATATCGACCGCCGTAAAGCGGTAGGGGCCTGTTGAGTGGCCACCGGCGCGTTCGAGCACCTTGGCGCCGACGGAGGCGTAGGCCCCGGTATCGCCGATGCTTCGCGTGCGTAGGGCCGTGAGCCGGCCCTCGGCGTCGCAGCCGACTTTGCACTGGATCGTGATCGGGTGCCGCTTGGGGTGGAGGCGCATGCTCTCCTTGCGGTTGAGGACGGTTTTTACCGGTCGGCGAGTGAGCCAGGACAGCAGGCAGGTCTGGGCCTGGACGGACATGTCTTCCTTGCCGCCGAAGGCCCCGCCGTTGGAGACGAGTTCGGCGTGCATCCGCTCGGGCTTCCAACCAAGCACGCTGCAACACTGACGGCGATCGTCGAAGACACCCTGTCCCTGAGTGAGCATGTGAATACCGACGTCTTCGTCCGGCCAATCATGGGCATCGCGATAGACAGCGCCGTCGACGAGCGGTTGCCAGGATTCGGCGTGACCGTTGCGCCAGCGAACGGGGATTGCGATGCAGGCCTCTGGTTCGAGAAAAAGGTGTTCGATCCGTTGCGTTTGCCATTCCCCTTCGACGACGTGGGCGCTGGTCGCGAAGGCTGACTCAGTGTCGCCCCGAGTGAGGGAGGATGTTGAAAGTAGATTGCCGTCGGGATGAAGTTTGGGTGCGCTGGGTTCCAATGCCCTGCGCGGATCGGTCAGCGGTGCGCGTACTTCGTAGTCTATTTCGATCAGATCGACGGCCCTTCGCGCGGTCGCCTCGTCTTCGGCGACAACGGCGGCGATGCAATCACCGACGTACCGCGTCTCCTCGCCCTCGGCGACGAAGACGGGCCAGTCCGAGACGATGAGACCGACGTGGCGATCGCCGGGGACGTCGCGGGCTGTGACAACGCGGAGGACGCCGGGCACGGTTTCGGCGGCGGCGGTGTCGATCCGTTTGACGAGCGCACGGGGATGATCGCTGAAGCGAAGGGCGGCGTGGGCCATGCCGGGGAGGGTGATGTCGTCGATGAACCTGCGGTCGCCGAGCACGGCCTCGGCGCCGGTGTAGCGGAGTAGGCTGGAGCCGACGCGACCGGTGTGGTCTTGATGGCAGTCGGTTTCACATGCGTTCCCCTCGCGGCGGACCCGGGCGAGTGATTCAACCGCGTCGATGATCTTCGTATAGCCGGTGCAGCGGCAGAGATGGGCCCGCATGTCGGCGGCGATCTCGTCGCGCGTCGGGTCGGGGTTGCGTTCGAGCAGGGCGTGGCCACGCAGGGCAAAGCCGGGGATGCAGAAGCCGCACTGGACGCCGCCCGAGTTCACGAAACAGTCGGCGATCTGTCGGCGGGTCTCCTCGGGAAGGCCCTCGAGGGTGGTGATCTCTTTCCCCACGGCGGCCGACGCGGGGATCGTGCAGGAGAGGCGGGGCTTTCCGTCGATCAGGACCGTGCAACAGCCGCATTGGCCCATCGGCTGGCAGCCATCCTTCGGGGAGATGAGGCCGAGCTGATCGCGGAGGGCGTCGAGGAGGGAGACGCGATCGGCATTTGCGATCTCGAACTCGGCGTCATTGACTTTCAACGGACTTGTTTCGCACGCGGGCTCGATGGCCATTTCCGCTCCTGGATGCACCTTTTATCCCCACATATTTGAACAATATAGTGGCGGAAACGTCCATTATCAGGCCTGGAGCACATAATCACAAGCGAATCAGAAATTTCCTGTAAACTCAGCCCATCCCGCTCAACGCAGATTCACAGGCTCCATCGGGCGGTTCGCACCGGTTGGAAACCGGTGCCGGATCGATCCATGGACAATCATTCGTGCTCGGGAGGTATTCTCTGTCTCTAATTGAATCAACGCCCGATAAACATTTCATTCCGGTGATGACGGCATTATCTGCGCGGTCGATCTTGTTTGTTCATCAATCCATTAGCAGTCGAACGTTGAGGGGCCTCTCGGTTATGGCCGATAAAACAGCAGCATGGCGGGATTGTCCCACACAGGGGCGCGCGCCCGCTTTCCATACCCCCTTTCGAGCGGCCTCGTCGTGGTCCGTCTCGACGAAAGGAACCGCATATGCTCGAATCGAGACATTTTATGAGGCAATCAGGCGATGACCGCCCGGTCCCATTGATTCACGAAAGCAGTCTTCAATCGATTCATGCATCCGCGATTCATACACCCCACAGGACGATCACGATCTGTCATCCGGTTTGGCAACTGGGCGTCGGCGGATTGGAGGGGCAGTTGGTGCGGCTGGTCAACGGCCTGCCGCGTGACGTGTATCGTCATCTCGTCGTGGCTCGGGGCTGGGACGAACAGAGCGAGCGGATGGACGCGGAGTTGGGGGATCATGTTGAGTTGATCAAGCAGATCGGACCGAGCCGAGAGCGGACCTGGTCGCGTCGGCTGGCGGGTATTCTGCGCGAGCACGCCGTGGATATTCTTCACGTGCGCGGCCTGTCGATGTTGGTGGATGCGGTGCTCGCCGCGGATGCGTATGGCGATACATCGGTTGCTTTCAGTTTTCACGGTTTCGAGTCTTCCGACGCGCGGATTCGGGGGGTTCGCCGCAAGGTCTATCGCGAGGCGCTGCTTCGCTGCCGTGCGCGATGGGCCGTCAGCCCGTCGGCGACGCGTGCGATCCAGCACGAATTAAATCTGCCGGAACAGACGGTGGAGACAATCACCAATGGTGTAGACACGCGGCGATTTGTTCCCACCGGGGATCGGAGAACCGTTCGCCGACAACTGGGCCTGCCCGAAGATGGGATGGTGGTTCTATCGGTCGGGAACCTGAAGCCGATCAAGGGGCACGAACACCTGCTGGAGTCGGTCAGCCGGATGGGCCCCATCACGGGCGGCGCGACACTGGTTCTGGTGGGCGAGGATTATCTTGACGGTTGCCTTCAGCGAACAGCAGATGAGATGCCGGGAGGCTGGGACATCCGATTCGTCGGCCGACAGGACGACGTGCTGCCGTGGTATCAGGCGGCGGACTTGTTCGTGTTGCCATCACTTTGGGAGGGGATGTCGAACGCGCTGCTGGAGGCGATGGGCTGCGGATTGCCGGTCATCGCCACGCGCGTCGGTGGCAATTCGGATGTGATCCGGGACGGTGAGACGGGCGTGTTGGTGGATGTCGGGGATGTTTCGGCCCTGAGTGAAGCGATACGCCGGATGATCGAGAACGTGCCGTTGCGTTCGGAGTTGGGGCAGGCCGCGCGAGATCATGTGATCCGGAAATTCTCCCTTGAGCGCACGATTCTGGCATACGGCGAGGCGTATCGGCAGTTGGTCGCGTCGGCGGAGATTGAGGCCGCACGGGCTGAAGCCCGTGGCTCTTCCAAGTTGCAGAACCATGCAGGCTAAGATCAACAGCCGTTCTCGACTTGGTGGCGCGGTGTGATAGAGGCCGCACGGGCTATACGCCCGTGGCTCGTTTCAGTCGAACACTCGCTTGATGATTTCGGGGAACAGCAGGGAAGCGGAACTTCAATGTCGACGGCAGGAAATATACGAGTCGAATCCAGCCGAGACGTCGTGAGTCGCCTGGGTGCGCTTGCCGGGTATCGTGAGTTGATGTGGATGCTCGCATGGCGGGATATCCGGGTGCGCTACAAGCATTCGCTGCTGGGGGTGGCCTGGGCCGTTGTTCCGCCGACGGCGATGATGCTCGTGTTTACGTTTGTCTTCGGTCAGGTGGTTCAGGTGGACCGGCAGAAGCTGACCGGCAGCGCGACGGTTCCCTATTCCCTGTTCGCGTTCAGCGGGTTGGTGCCGTGGATGTTTTTCGCGAACGGATTGACCGGGGCGATCGGTTCGTTGGTGGCGAACCGGCCGCTGGTAACGAAGATTTATTTTCCGCGCGAGGTGTTTCCGCTTTCGTCAATCATCAGTGCATTCATCGATTTTGCGATTGCTTCGTGTGTGTTGATCGTTCTAGCGATGGGCCTGCATTATTGGCCGAATGGTTGGCACTTTCACGTCAACTGGACGGTTCTGCTGGTTCCGATTGTGGTTGGGGTTCAGGTGATGTTCATGGCCGGCCTGGGATTGCTGCTCTCGATGGCCAACCTGTTTTATCGCGACGTGGGCTTTCTGTTTCGATCGATCATCCAACTGTGGATGTTCGTGACCTGCGTGGTGTATCAACTGGATGCGACAAGCGGCTGGAAGCGGATGGTCATTCAGCTTAATCCGATGACGCCGATTATTCGGGCTTACCGAGATTGTCTGATCCACGGGCGGTTTCCATTCGATCTGTCGTTCATCAATGCGGCGGCCGTGTCGATCATGGTGTTGCTGGTCGGTTGGTGGTGGTTTCGGCGGCGGGAATTTGAATTCGCGGAGAACATCTAGCGGTGACGGACGCGGCGATCCGAGTCGAGGGTGTGTACAAGAAGTTCCGCAGGGGGCAGCGTCATTCTTCGCTGCGCGACGCGGTGGCGGCCTGGTTTCACCTCGGTTCGGTGCGGTCACCGGCCGATCAACTTCAACATGCCGAGTTCTGGGCACTGGATGACTTGAACTTTTCCGTGAGACCGGGCGAGGCGATGGGGATCATCGGCCCGAACGGGGCGGGCAAGAGCACGGCGCTCAAGCTGCTCGCGGGGATCATGCGTCCGAACCGGGGGATGATCGACATCAACGGACGCATCTCGGCGCTGATCGAGGTTGGTGCGGGATTTCATCCGGACTTGACGGGGCGAGAAAATATTTATCTGAATGCCTCTATTCTGGGCATGTCCCGGTTGGAAGCCCGGCGGAAGTTCGACGCGATCGTGGAGTTCGCAGGGATCCGGGAATTTCTGGAGACGCCGATCAAGCGCTATTCAAGCGGCATGTATGCACGGCTCGGATTCTCTGTCGCGGCCCATGTCGATCCTCGGGTTCTGCTGGTGGACGAGGTTTTGTCGGTGGGTGATCGCGTCTTTCGATCGAAGTGCATGGACAAGATGCGGGCCTTTTTGAAGAAGGGCGTCGCCGTCGTCTTCGTGTCGCACGATCTGGGTTCGGTGAGCACGTTTTGCGATCGGGCGCTGGTGCTCGCGGCGGGGAGAACGCTCTTTTCCGGGACGGCGAACGATTCGGTGGCGCACTACCATGAGGCGTGTATGGACAAGTGGATGTTGCCCGAGACGCAGTCGCGGCAAATGGTGGCCGTGAGGAACATGCGGTTGCTGAAGGCCGACGGGACAAGCTCGAGGACGTTCGCGCCCGGCGAACGGATGTGGATCGAATACGACGTGCACTTCGACATGGAGATTCCCCATCCGTCGTTCGGCCTGACGCTGTTGCGGGCGAGCGATCATGTGTTCGTATTCGAGACGAGCAGCACGCGGATGCACCACGAGGAACCGATCGCGGTCCCCGGATCGACGCGTCGCGTGCGATATGGCATTCGGTTGAACGTGCCGCCCGGCGAGTATTGCGTGGGCTATCACGTGCGCGATCGGGATGCGTCGATGTATGCGG
>JBHHUV010000046.1:0-12002 GCA_046754005.1 Phycisphaerae bacterium
CGCGGCCTACCTCCGACTCAACAAAGAGAACCGCGTCGCCCGGCTCGCCTACGCCGTGTTGATCGACATGAACGCGGCCACATCACCATCCGGGCAGACCTCGGTCGAACAGCGCGTCGTTGCCCTACACGATGTCATCGAGGCCGACCCACCCCCCACGCGGACAACGTTGCATAACACCGACTTCCGTGACGCATGGCATCAAGTCCTGCAACGTTTTTTCGATCGCCCCGACGTGGCCGCCTCACTGGCACCGGTGTTCTATCCCTATGAAATCAAAAGCCACCCCGAGGCCTTGCCGATCATCCAACACCGGCTACAGGCCCTGTCCGAAGAGCTGAATCGCAGCGGTCACGCGCAGGATGCCGACAACTGCCTTTACTGGATGGCCCGCTGCCTCCTCGATCTCATCGCCACCGAGACCGATGCTGAAACACGGTTGCTCTGTTCGGATTTGCTCGGCCGTTGCGTGAAACCGGATTCGAGGGCAGCCGAAAGCCTGCGGGACTTCAGGACGGATTATCACGCTGCCGTCCTGCGGGCGGACGTCGATCTGGCCGATCAGGCATTCTCGCGGAAGCACAGCGTCGCGCCCGGCCCATACCGATCGGCCATCCGCCTGCTGATCGCTAGCATGGTGGTGGCCATGCTCGCGATCGGCGCGGTCATCGCCCTGGCAACAGCATGCCTCACCTCGCCCCTGGCGCGTCTCTTCCGCCGAAACAAGACACCCGACAACCCGATCACTCGTAGCTCAGTGTTCCAATCACTGCTGATTCTCATCTCGACCGGCGCGCTCACAATCCTGATCCCGATTCGCTTCCTACGCCACGGCCCCTACTCAACCTACTGGCTCCTCGCGCTCATCCTCTCCACCACCGCCGCCGGTTTCCTCACCACGCTTGTATCCACGGCACGATGGCAGGCGACGGGCGCAGACAGGATCAGGTTTCGGCGCATGCTCCCCATGATTCTGACCGCTGTCGTCATGCTGATCCCCGCGCTACCCCCGAGAATGATCACGCATACCATGAGATACATCGATCTGTCCATCGGCGGAGTGTGGATCATCGTCGCGGTCTTGCCTATCCTGCTCGTGGCCGTCACGCTTCTGGCCCGTCCACGGGCACGGGATTTCGCCGCTGCCGCCGCCCTCGTCTGGTGTGTCAACATCGCCCTCGCCTTCGGCCTCTATCAAGCCCACCACGTCGCCGACGCGAAATACCAATCCGCCTCGGTGGAGGGCCACCACGACGAGGTCGCCGCGAGGCTCGGGCCGGACTGGCAAACGCAATACCTGAAACCCGCCTACGACGCCTTCGAGATTCCCCGGCCATGAACGCATGGATCATCAGCATCGGTGATGAACTCGTCTCCGGACAAACAGTCGACACAAACGCCGCCTGGCTGTCACGCCGTCTGGCCGAACAGGGCATCCCCTGCGATCGGCACATCACCGTCGGAGACGATCGCGCCGCCATTTGCGAGGCGATCGTCGCGGCAAGCGAGCAGGCAAAAATCGTTCTCATCACCGGCGGTCTCGGCCCCACCCCCGACGACCTGACGCGGGAGGCCCTGGCCGACGCGATGGGCGAACCATTGCGGCTTCACACTCCCAGCCTGAATCGCATCGAGGCCTGGTTCAAGGAGCGCCGCCGCCGGATGCACCCCGACAATCAACGGCAGGCCATGTTTCCCGAATCCGCTCAGCCGATCGATAACGCCCACGGCACGGCCCCCGGCATCATCGCCAGACTCAATCCGGACCCAAACATCCGGGGCGCATCGGCGTCTCGCCGGTCGTCGGACGTCTATTGCCTCCCCGGCGTGCCCCACGAGATGCGCATGATGTTCCAGCACTGCGTGCTACCACGGCTGGCCGGTTCGAGCCAACGGGGCGTCATCGCCCACCGTGTCCTACACACGATGGGCAGAAGCGAGGCGGCCGTTGGCGAGGCATTGGCGGACCTGATGCAGCGCGGTCGCAATCCGACAATCGGAACCAGCGTCGACGAACTGATCATCTCCGTCCGCATACAGGCCCAGGCCGCCACGCCCGACGAGGCCGGTCACCTGCTCGATGCCGACGCCCGGGAAATCGTCAAGCGCTTGGGTGAAACCGTCTTCGGCGCCGGAGACGACACACTCGCCGACGCCGTCGCTCGCCTGCTCATCGAACGAGGCGAGACCCTCTCGACCGCCGAGTCCTGTACCGGCGGCCTGATCGCCAAGCGCCTGACGGACGTCCCCGGCTCCAGCAACTATATGGTCCAGGGCTTCGTGACCTATGCCAACGAATCCAAGCGCGACCTGTTGGGCGTCCCTGAGGCGATGATCGCCAACCACGGCGCCGTCAGTCGCGAGGTCGCCGAGGCCATGGCCACCGGATGCCGCCGCCGCTCAGGGACGGACTACGCCCTCGCCACGACCGGAATTGCCGGCCCAACCGGTGGAACCCCCAAGAAACCAATCGGCTTCGTCTTCATTACCCTCGCCCAAGCCGGCGAGACGATCGTGAAGGCACTCCGGCTCGGCGGAAGCCTCTCCCGACACCAGATCCGAGATCGAACAGCCAAAATCGCGTTGAACATGCTACGATGTCAATTGATCAACCGGGAATAAGCCGACAGAATATCGGTGTATGTTGCTCGCCTGAAGCACTATCAGGACTGAAAGAAATAAGGTAACAAATCGCATAGAAGCATGCCCAATATCCACATTCGCCCCATCATCGGCCTCGAAATCCACGTCCAGCTTGACACGCGGACCAAGATGTTCTGCCCCTGCGCCCTCGAGTTCGCCGCCGAGCCGAACAGCCGCGTCTGCCCCGTCTGCCTCGGCCTTCCCGGCACCCTTCCCGTCATGAATCGTACAGCGTTCAAATACTCCGTCATGGCGGGGCTCGCCCTGAACTGTAAAATCGCCGATTTCACCAAGTGGGACCGCAAGAGCTACTACTACCCAGACATGCCCAAAAACTATCAGATCAGCCAGTACGATCTTCCGTTGGCGGCGGGTGGCCGCTTCGAGATTCCGATGCCCGACGCCACGCTCAAGCCCGTCGGTATCATCCGCGCCCACCTCGAAGAAGACGCGGGCAAAAATCTCCACGAGGGACTCGATCATACGCGTGTCGACCTGAACCGCGCCGGCACCCCGCTCCTGGAAATCGTCACCGAACCCGATCTGGCCGACGCCGACGAAGCCTACACCTTCTGTGTCGAACTCCAGCGACTCGTCCGCCACCTCGGCATCTCCAAGGCAGACATGCAAAAGGGCCACATGCGTTTCGAGCCCAACATCAACGTCGCCATCAACAACGATGACCGCGAGGTCCGTACACCCATCAGCGAAGTCAAAAACCTCAACAGTTTCCGCGCCGTCCGCGGGGCTATCCGCTACGAGATCGACCGGCAGGTGAAGGCTTGGCAGGCTGATCCCGGCTACACCCTCGAAAAACAGGGTAAGATGAATTTCGGCTGGAATGACGAGCGAGGAATCACCGAGTTCCAGCGAGGCAAGGAAGAGTCCCACGACTATCGTTATTTCCCCGATCCCGACCTGGTCCCCGTCACGACAGACGAAGCGCTCCTCAGCGACTTGCGCGCCCACGTCGGCGAACTCCCCGTCGCCCGACAACGACGGTTCATCACGGGTTACGGCCTCTCGGAAAAAGACTGCGAGATCATCCTCGCCGATCGCGCGACGGGCGACCTGTTCGACGCCGCCATCCACGTCGGCGCCGACGCGAAGACGCTGACGAAACAGTTCACCGGCCTCTGGAACCACCACGCCTCGGCCGCCGGTCTCTCCATAGGCGTCCTCGGCATCCCCGCGGCACACATGGCCGAACTGGCCGGGCTCGTCACCGATGGCATCATCAACGCGAGCGCCGCATCCCAGGTCGCAGAGCGGATGGTCCAAACGCAATCAAAGAGTGATGAAGCCCCGAAACAAATCGCCGAACAACTGGGCCTCATTCAGGAACGCGACGAGTCGGCGATGCAGGCCTGGATCGACGCGGCTTTAGAGAACAATCCCAAGGCAGTTCAGGATGCGCTCGGCGAGAACACCCAGAAAGCCAAGGCCGCCATGGGATTCCTCCGCGGCCAGGTCATGCGCCTCTCACAGGGCAAGGCCGATCCACGACTGGCGGGCGAACTGGTCGAAAAGACACTCAACCGACTGTGAGGCAATCAATCCGATGCCATCTTCCCGCACACCCCAAATCGCCATCATCGGCTCCAGCGAGGCCGACGCCGAACTCCTCGAACTCGCCGAACAGGCCGGTCGCCTCGTCGCAAAGCTCGGTTTCGCCCTCGTCACCGGCGGCCGTGGCGGCATCATGGAGGCGGCGTCGAAGGGCTGCGCCGAGGCCGGCGGCACGGTCATCGCCGTCGTCCCCGGCACCAGCATGGACGAGGCCAACGGCTACGTCCGCTTTGTGATCCCGACCGGCCTCGGCTGGGCGCGAAACGTGATCACCGGCATCGCAGGGGATGTCGTGGTCGTCATCGGTGGAGCGGCCGGGACGCTCAGCGAGATGGCCTATGCCTGGATGTACGATCGACCGGTCCTGGCCCTCAGCGCCTCGGGCGGCTGGGCGCAAAAGCTGGCCGACGTGGCCATCGATCATCGGCGAAATGATGTCATCATCAATTGCAAGACAATAGTAGAATTGGAGTCCGCACTAATAAAGAAACTGGCCCGGGCCCCATGATTACAAGACTCGGCCTGAGAATCGGGTGGTATACCCAAGCCCCCAGGCGCGGGCATGGCGTTGCGGACAAGCATGCCGATCATCAGAATTGCAAACTGCGACCGCGTTGTCGCACCGGTTTCCAACCCATGCGAAACTCGAAACTCACCCCGATTTGTCCACAACTCGCGTGGCGGTATGATGTAGCCTCGCCCTGTGTCGGGAAGGATCATTCATGCCCGTAAAGAACAAACTGCTCATCTTTCCCGGATCCGGCAGCCGCAAGCTGACGGCCGCCATCTGCAAACACCTCCGAGTCAAGCCCGGAAAATGTGATGCCCGCCATTATGCTGAGGGGAACACCTTCGTGCGGGTCGGCGAGAACGTGCGCGGTCGCGACGTCTTCTTCGTTCAGTCCCTCAGCTATCCCGTCAACGATCACCTGATGGAGATCCTCTTCTACATTGACGCCTTCAAGCGGGCCTCCGCTAACAGTGTCACTGCCGTCATCCCCTTTTTCAGCTACGGCAAGGGCGACAAGAAGGACGAACCGCGGGTGTCCATCCGGGCTCGTGTGGTGGCCGATTGCCTCGAGGCGGCCGGTGTGGATCGCATCGTCACCATGGACCTGCACGCCCCGCAGATACAGGGCTTTTTCCGGGTTCCCGTCGACCATCTCTATGCCCTTCCCGCGATTGTGGCATATTTTAAGCGGAAGGTGACGCGTAACTGGGTCGTCGTCGCCCCGGATGTCGGCGCGGCCAAGATGGCCAACGGCTACGCAAAGGTGCTCGGCGCCAAAACCGTCATCGCGGAGAAAACACGGACCGGTCTCCGTCACAAGGCGAAAGTCCAGCGGATCATCGGCCGGGTCAAGGGGAAGAAGGCGTTGATCGTGGACGACTTCACCATCACGGGTGGGACGTTAATCGCGACCGCCGAGCGGCTGAAGGAAGAGGGGGCCGGTGATATCTATGCCGCCGTCGCCCATGGGGTCATGACCGAAGGCTCCGCCGTCCAGATCCAGGCCAGCCCGATCAAGGAAATGGTGATAACCGATACGCTGGAGTACCGGTTCGAGCCCCACGCCCGGAAGGTCAAGATCGTGTCGACAGCGGCTCTCTTCGCCAAGGCGATCAACAACATCCACCGCCAGACCAGTGTTTCAAAGCTGTTCTGGGTCTGACAACCGCACAATCCACCTGTGGTACCGGTTTCCAATCTGTGGTACCGGTTTCCAACCCCTACGAATCATGAAGAGCCCCGGACTTCAGACCGCGCGGCCTATCGATCACCCACTCATCTACCGGTCCTCGAATCAGATCATTCAAGCATCGCCTGTCTATGTTCCGATAGGGTTACGTAACCACAATGGAACATAACCCACACGATGTCTTTCAAGCCCTGGCAGAACCAACGCGCCGAGCGATCCTCGACCTGCTCACCGGCCGTCGCATGCCCGCCGGCCAAATCGCCCGCCATTTCCCACTCAGTCGGCCGGCCGTCTCCAAGCACTTGACGATCCTCAAAATGGCGGGTTTGCTCCAAGAAGACCGGCTCGCCCAGCAACGGCTGTATTCCATCCAGACTCATAACCTCGAAACCCTGCTGGAATGGCTCTCCAGCCTACAGGCGCCGACAGGGGTCGAACATGTCGTGAATCTCCCCAAAAGCATGCCGATTACGACCCTTCGCCCCCCCCGAGTGGCTGTCAGTCGCCCAGCCTTCGAGTTGGAGTTCGATTAGGTGTTCACTCATCCAAGATCGCCCCGGTTAACTTTTCGGGTATAAAATGGGTAGAATGCCCCACAAACCCATAACAACGAGAAAAACGCCCTGGACGCCTTCCGACGCCGAAAAGTATGAATCTCACCCACATTTCCAGAATCAGTGCTAACATATTATAATTACGCACTTTACACACTTTTCCAGCTTGAGGTTGATTAAGTTCGGAGCAAGATCCTCCACGCAATATTTGCATCTCCCCATTTTTGGTGTATCTTTAACGTGGCAGAAGTAGTGTAACCCACCCCCGCACGACTCTAGCAGCAGAGTCGTCGGCTGGGCCCACGGCGGCAGAGACCACACGCCGATGACCGGCCGAGAAGATTGATTAACGACGCCCACGGGCGACAGAACCGAAGCGGAAGATCGCGATGTCAGTCACCGCTGCTGCGCGCGATTCTACCAACAATGCCTCGCATGGTAGCCAAACAAAGCGACCCTTTTGGAGGTCGCGGGAGTAGACAAAATGGCAATGGAAAAGACCCCAGCGTCGGCCGTTGTAGACCCTCGAATCCCCTCGGCACAGAAGCCCACGGCTTCGGTGCTGAACAAGCTCAGCGAGGCCGATCAAGCGCGGCTGGACCGCGTCCTGACGCGGCCCTTCGAGTTTATCGACCACCCCGATTTCAAAAAGACTGGCATCGCCAAGGTATTGTTCGGCGACGTCTTCGCACGCGCCGGATCACTTCGCCCCTGGTGCAACGCGGCCAACGTGGAGGTTTCTGCATCCGAACGATGTTCGAGTTCCGTGCCGACGCTGACCACCGAACAGGAGCGAACCTGTTTCCTCAAGCTCAACTACGGACGTTTCCGCATGTCGAAAATCCTCAATAAGTTTGCCGGCAAGCGACTGACGGCCCAGGCGACAAGGGAGCTCCTCTGGTGGCAATTCCGCGTCGAGCGCGTACAGGTCGAGATCGTCCAGGCCAATGTTCCGCTCGTCCTGGCGATGGCCAAGCGAACCCGGCTCGGCAACATCGACTATGCCGAACTGATCAGCGAGGGCAACATGGCCCTGCTCCGCAGCGTCGACAAGTTCGACTGTGGCCGCGGCTTCAAGTTCAGCACCTACGGTTGCCGCGCGATTCTCAAGAGCTTCAGCCGCGTCGCCATGAAGATCGGCCGGTATCGCGGCCGCTTCCCGGTCGAGTTCGATCCATCCCTCGAAAAGAGCGACCATCTCGAACTGAAGCGGGTTCATCACGAAGCCGATTGCGTCGATGAGCTTCAGGGTATCATCAAAAGCAACAGCGCATCCCTCAACGACGTCGAGGTCAAGGTCATCCGCGCCCGATTCGCCCTGGGCGGTGTCGAGGGCCTCGAAGGCTGTGGGCCGCAAACGCTGGAGCAAGTCGGCAACCTCATCGGCGTGACCAAGGAACGCGTCCGTCAGATCCAGAATCGGGCACTCTCGAAGCTGCGAGAAAAATTGCAGGACGATTTCCTCGCGGCCTGAGATTCGAAAACACGCATCATCCGCACCCGGACCACACCCATCCGGTCCATCCCAATGGCCGGAAGCAGCGGTGTCGTGTCCCGCCATTGTCCACGAGATGAGATTGGGGGCGCGTTGATCCGCTATCCGGTTCATGCCGGATACGATCAGCCGCCATCGTTATCATGGCATTCGCCTCTTTTGTTTAACCGCGGCAACCACCTGTCGATCGAGTGATCCCTCCCACGGAAGCCGATCCGATATCATCAAGCCGAAACAAGCCTCTCGAATCACCCTCTCATATACCGGTTTCAGGGCCATTCCTGTTGATCCCAACCAGCCTGAGTAATCCCGCACATCCACTGAGTCGATTCTCGCAATCCAGGTAAATACTAGAATCTATATGGCGTGGGAGAGTCCCCATTCGTAATTATTTGAATTCTTTCGACTGACACGCAAATTGCGAAATAGCTTTTTCGAACAATTGATTCAGTTCCGCCTGGCGAACAAGCGAGTGTCGTTGGCCTGCTCGTCGACAAGACGGGACGGTTACATGTCTTTTCAAGGAGTAGACTCATGAATGTAAAGATGGAACGGTGTTTGCGCGCCCTCGCCTTATCCTTGGTCGTTGTGGGAGGCATCAGCGTGTTGGCCGTCAACTGTCCACAGACATTGCCCACTCCGCCCACCGGGGGCCCCACGCTGCAGGGTCTGGAAACGAACAAGCCGATGATCTTGCCGTTTACCGTCCAGGCGGCCTACAACGACGACACGATGTTCTTTCACATGAGCTGGGAAGGAGATCGTGGTGACACCCATGACTATTTCCGCTACACCAATGGAAAATGGCAGAAAGAAGGGGGAACCCGTCGAAGCGGTCAAGCGACCATTGACAACGACCCGGTTCGCGGTCCGACAGATCAAAACTCGACGATCTATGAATCTCGCGTCACGTTCATGCTCGACGATCCCAACGCGGCCAACGCCGTGAAGGATTTCAGCCGGTTCGGATGTCTACTCACCTGCCACGACAACAGCCGGGCGATGCCCGAATGGAAGGAGTCCGACGGAGAGGTTCACAAATATCTGCCGGACGATCACCCGGGCAGGCTGGATCTCTGGCATCATCGCATGCACCGAGCGAATCCCATTGGCTTCTCTGACGATCAGTGGGTGGGCCAGCGAATCGCCGGCGAAGCGGATAGCGGCGGCGGTTCGCGACACGGTGACAGTGGAGACGGCCCCTGGAAGACCGGCAAACTCGACGCCGACGGCAATCCTCCCTGGCTCTTCGATCCGGCGACGACCGGCGGACCGTTCGCGTTTAATTTCACCGATCTGTTCAACAGTCCGTTACGACAGATCGTGGATCCGGGAGCAGCCAATCTGGGACCGAATGCGCCGCACCCCTCAAGCATCGACTATGCCAACGCGGTTGCCATGGGATATGTGCCCAGCGAAGGGGACACGGTGCCTCGGCGATTGTTGCGCCAGCCCACGGGCAGTCATGGAGATATCACCGCCTTGGGCACGACCTTCACGCCGTCCGCGAGCGATCCTCTTCAAGGCCGATGGAATTCCAATATCCAGCGGCTCCTCAATACCAGCAATAACGATGATACGGCCATGGCCGACGGGAATGTGTATAACATCGCCTTTGCCGTTCATCTCGGGATGGTGACCGTTCGCGATCACTATGTTTCCTTCCCCCATACCGTGTCGCTCAACGGCGGGGCGGCGGATATTCAGGCGATCAAGATAGCCGGAAGCGGCAGGGACACACTCCCTGATTTTTCCAATACGTCCATGTTTCCGGTGAAGGCGATCAACCTGTTTCTGCCCGGCATCACCTCGTACGATTTTCTCATCGGCCAGGATGTCGGCAAACAGTTTATCGATCCCGCCACGGGTAAGGCGGTGGAGGATTCTCACGCCGGAATGACCGGTCTGACAACGCAGGGTCTCGGCTGCCGCGATTGCCACACGGCCGCCAAGAGTGAGACCTTCAGTCCGACACAACCGGGTGGATTCTTCGCAGGAGCGATGGAAGAACACGTTCCCGAACGCGGGGGCGTATGGACCCCGACACCGATCCCGTAAGACTTGTCCCCAACAATGACAGCGCCGGGTCGGATTCCTGCCCCGGCGTTGTCGACTTTTTACTCAGGGATTCAAACCATCAAATGATCGATTGGAACAGTAAATGAAGCGGTTGCCAGGCTGACCCGCCCAGTCTTGAACCGGTGCGAGTACTCCAGCACAACACCATCCGCTCACTCGAACATCGACGTTTGTTTTTCGCCGTTGCCCATCTCAATAAACGACACAACCGCTTTCCACAACCAGAACCCGGATGGCTCTGAACATGGATCGCGGCTGTGTGCGTCCGCCACCTCGATCGCCGGGCGGCGAAGGGCGATGGCGGAGTGGGTGGAGTGGGAGTCTGGAATCAGAGCTCTTCGGTGCCCTCCAACTGGGCGTCCTTGAGCGACTGGTATTTTTCGTAGAGTTTCGGCCGAGCCTCCTTGAGCGCGTCGGCATTCTCATAATTCTCGACGAGTTCATCGCCGCCGCGCCGGGTAGTCACGCGGATCGTTCCGTCGGTATCGACCGAGAAGCTCGTTTTGGCGCGGCCGATGAGGAGGGCGGCGGCCGGGCCGTCTTTGGACTTCCACTTGAACATGTTCATGTGGTCTTTCAAGTCATCCAATGTGTGACCCTGCGCCTTCATGGCTTCCTCGAATTGCTCCCGAGCATCCTTCAAGGATTCATGAAGATTGTCGATATCAAGATCGATGTCGATATCGGGAATCATGTGTAATTTCCCGAATTTTCCATGCAATCCAAGCAATCCTTGCATCTGGGGGGTATGGTTGAGATCGCGCCGATAGAGCTTGAAGGTCTCCGGATCGGCCTTTTCGAATGCCTCGGCGTTCTCGTAGGTGAAGGTATTCGTGGTTTCGTTGCCGTCTTCCCGTTCGGTTTTGGTGACGGTGATACGCCCGTCGTCATCAACCTTGATGGTGACGTTTTTTCCCTTCTCGACATGGAGTTCAAACACGTTTCCAGCCCCCGGAGCGAGGCCGTGCCATTCGAGCGCGATGTCGTCATCACCGAGATGCGGCATGAATTGCCAGATGTTTTTCATGTCGTCCAGATCATCGAGACGATTGAATGACCAATGACCGTCGTCGTCCTTGTGGATGATCCCGCCGCGCTGAAAGAGCCGACCCCGGGAAACCTCGGGTGTCGCCAGGTCGAACTTGTAATCGAAATCCTTTTTCAAATCCGGCCGCGAACCGACCGTCACGTTGACCTGCGTCGGCTTGCCGCCGCGAATCAACGAGAAATTGTGATTCTCACCAACCTCGAAGCCCCGGACCGTCTCGAGAAAGGTATCGATATCGCCGGATGTCTCCACTCCGTCGATATTGACGATCACGTCAAACTGTTGCATCCCGGCGGCATCGGCGGGCGATCCGGTGATGACGTTCATCACCATCTGTCCCTGGGAGGATTCGATGCCGAGATGCGCCGCGAGCGGCTTGGGAACCGGGCCAAACTGAACCCCCAACCAGGGTCCGCCGGGTTCCAGGTCGTGGCTCTTCACCCTGGCTTTCCAGACGCCCTGATGATCCGCGTCGTCTTCATCAACCTGCATGGCGATGGAAAACGAGGCCGCGCCGTCGGGCACATCCGCCGAACGAAGCTCGACAATCATAGGCTTCGTTCCCGGATCCACGACCACACCCGACGCCTTGATCGGAGATATCCAAAGACCGGTCGTCACGATCAGCAACAGATGTACAGGGGACATGATTCAATACTCCTTTTGAATTGGGACTTACAACTGGAAACTGCTAACTGGTTACTGGTTACTCAAAAATCACCACTCACCGGCACGATTCGTGTCGATTGCGTCTGACGCTCGATAACATAAATCGTGTTGGGATCATCTCCTCGGATCCCGATCAGTTCACGGCGAACATCACCCACCCGTTGCCGGGGGCGGAAGTCCACATTGCGATAATCGACAAAGGGAGATTCGATCCTCGGCGCCTGACGGTCCGTCGCCATCGCAGG
>JBHHUV010000047.1:0-11886 GCA_046754005.1 Phycisphaerae bacterium
TTATGACGCAAACACCCCGAACCGTCAAGTGGATTATGGGCCGATAAGCGTGTTGAGCCTGTGTAATACATCGCGTTCAGACCGACTGGTTTACACGGCCTGCCCGGCAATGGAAACCGCGTTATCAGCATTGAAAACGTACTTGATTCCCCCTCCAACAATCGTATGCGTGACGCGACCGGTCAACGTCCAGCCTCCATAAGGACAGTTTCGGCTCCGGGATTGAAACTTCGTTTCGTCCACGATCCACCGCATGTCCGGATCGATGATCGTGATGTCCGCGTCTGTCCCCACGGCAAGCGTTCCCTTATCCAGACCCAGCACCCCCGCGGGGGCGCTGGTCATCTTTTCGATCAGGTGCAACCAATCAAGATGACCGGGTTCGATGAGCGCCTTGGCATAGAGCGGAACGGCGACTTCCAGACCGATCAGGCCGAACGGAGCGGATTGAAAGTCGCACTCCTTATCCTCCGGCCCATGCGGCGCGTGATCGGTCACGAGGCAATCGATCGTCCCATCCACGATCCCGGCAATGCAAGCCTCCACATCCGCCCGCGTCCGCAGCGGTGGATTCACCTTGTAATTCGTGTCGTAGCCCTCGACACAATCCTCGGTTAACAACAAATGATGGGGGCACGCCTCGGTGGTAACGGCGAGTCCCTGTCGTTTGGCCTCGCGGATTAATTCAACCGAGCCGGCCGTCGAAACGTGCGCCACGTGATAACGTGACCCGGTCACCCGCGCGATCATCAGATCACGCTGCACCATCACATCCTCCGCGATCGATGGGATGCCGGGCAGTCCGAGACGCGTCGCCGTGACGCCGGCGTTCATGCAACCCCCGCCGGCGAGGTCAGGATCCTCGCAATGCTGGATGATGGGTTTGTCAAACATCGTCACGTATTGCATGGCACGATACAAAACCAGGGGGTTTCCAACGCCGCTGCCGTCATCACTGAATGCCACCGCACCCGCGCGCACCATCTGTCCGATCTCGGCAAGTTCCCGGCCCGCGCGCTGCTGAGTGATCGCACCGATGGGATAGACATGACAAAGCCCGGCCCGATTCGCTTGTCTATAAACGAACTCAATCATCGCCTCTGTATCGACCGCCGGATCGGTGTTGGGCATGCACGCAATCGATGTGAACCCACCCGCAACCGCCGCCGCACAGCCCGAAGCGATCGTCTCCGCATCCTCGTTGCCCGGCTCGCGGAGGTGCACGTGCATGTCGATCAGACCGGGGCAAACGATTTTTCCCCGCGCGTCAATGTCAATCGCTGAAGGAGTCGTGTTCTCGTCCGCACGGCCGATGGTGGCAATCCTCCCATCGACGACCGTCAGATCAACGACCTCATCGATCCCGCGCGAAGGATCGATCATCCGGCCGTTTCTGATTACCAGAATTTCATGGCTGCTCATTGATTGTCCCGATGCGTCCTCGCAACTAAGCCCCGTCCGCCGCTTGCTTGCACAGAAACAAAACCGCCATCCGAACGGCCAGCCCGTTGGTCACCTGCCGTAGGATCACGCTTTTCTGGCCGTCGGCGACGTCGCCGGACATCTCAACACCCCGGTTGATCGGCCCGGGATGCATGATCAAGACGTCGGGCTTGGCCCGCGCCATTCGCTCATTCGTCAGTCCGAATAGACGTGAGTATTCCTGAAGGCTGGGAAACACATTCGATCCCAGTCGTTCGTGCTGAATGCGAAGCATGTTGATCACATCAAACGAGGCGATCTCGGCGTCGAAGTCGTGACAGATGCGGGCGCCAAGCCGTTCGAACGATCGCGGCACCATCGTCGTCGGCCCGACGAATGTCGCCTCGGCGCCTAACTTGAGCAGCCCGTGAAGGTTCGATCGGGCCACGCGCGAATTGCCCACGTCACCCACAATCGCCACCTTCAAACCATTCAGACGTCCCTTGGCCTTCCGCATTGTGTAGATGTCGAGCAATCCCTGTGTCGGATGTTCATGTCGACCATCCCCCGCATTGATCACACAGCATTGAACATTTTTCGCCACTAGGTGCGTGGCGCCGGCCATGGAATGACGACAGACGATGATATCCACACCCATCGCCTCAATGTTGCGAGCCGTATCCCGAAGCGATTCACCCTTGCTCACCGAACTCGCCCGCGCGGTGAAGTCGATGATATCGGCACTCAGGCGCTGGGCCGCCAGTGTGAAACTCGTGCGCGTGCGCGTGGAGTCCTCGAAGAACAGATTGACCACGACCCGGCCCCGCAGCGCCGGAACCTTCTTCACGCTTCGCGTCGAAACGTCCTCGAAGGCCTCCGCCGTCTGAAGGATCAGGGAAATCTCCGCGGCGCTCAGCGATTCGAGCGTCAAAAGATTCCGATGAGCCCATACCGGTGACTGCGAATCGGGACCGTGAGCGGCGGAGTCAAGCGGCGTCTTGCTTGGCGCAGAGTCCATCGTCGGATCACCACTCATGTGTGGACCTCCACGCGATCGACCCCGTGGGTTTCTCGCAGCATCACGGTGACATGGCGATCGTCGTCGGGTGTCCGCAGCCCCACATAATCCGGCTGGATCGGCAACTCCCGACCGCCCCGGTCCACCAGTACCGCCAACCGAATCGCCTTCGGGCGTCCCAGATCGATGATGGCCGCCAAGGCGGCACGAATCGACCGGCCGGAATAGATCACGTCATCCACCAGAATGATATATCGCCCCTCGACATCAAATGGAATCTCGGTCGTTCGCACAATGGCGGAGGGACCGATCTCGGCGAGATCGTCGCGATAAAGCGTAATATCCAGGGTGCCGAATGCGATGTCCCGATGGCCGCGAAGACTCATCAGCTCGAGCATTCGGCGAGCCAATTCGTCACCACGCCGACGGATGCCGATGAAGCCGAGACGACAGCCGGCAGGGATCGAGGCGGCGATTTCGCCAGTCAGCCGATCCAAGGCCGATTGGATGCCACTATCATCGAGCAGAATGTTCATCGTCGAGGTGAGAATAGCAGCCCCGACGTGCGTCGGCAAGGGATACACACCGGAAATAGAATCCCCTTGCGGTGCGTTCTACTCGAGGAAATGCGGGAGAATGGGGTATCACGCGGGTTTGTGTACGAGGCTTCATCCATGATATAATAAGGGGTTTGTCCCAGCGTGTTAGGATCCGCCTTTCGGATCATCACATGGGGTCCGCCGGCCGGATGAAAAACAGCGATCCTGCGTGATCGCAGGTTCAACGAAACGATCTCAATAAGTTTTGTGACATCAGTTTCCGACCGACGCAAAAAACCCTTTTGAGATGGATATATCCGCGCGGCCGTTCTTACCGGAATTGGGATGCTGTGATGTCACCCAATCCTGATGCAGCTTACGGAGTCGCCCATATGAAGACAATCAGCGCCATTGGGATCATCGCCCTCGTCGGCGGGGGCGGATGGTTCGGTTACGACAAGTTTTTCTCCGATCCCGATTCGGGCGGTTTTATCTCCATGCCCTTGAAGCGAGGCGAAGTGGTCAAGACTGTTTCGGCGACCGGCACAATCGAACCCCTGGTGAAAGTCATCGTCGGTTCTGAGGTCAGCGGCAACATCAGGAAATGGTACGCCGACTTCAACGCGACCGTCACCGAGGGTTTCATACTCGCCGAGATCGATCCGGAGCGATTCCAGACCGCCTTTGATCAAGCCAGCGCGGATCTTGCCTTGGCCCAGGCCCGTGAAGAAGAGGCGCGCGTCCGGTACCAGGACGCCCTTCGTGAACGGAAGCGCATTCAGGGCCTCTTCGAGCAGCACAATGCCAGTGAAAACGAATTGCATGTCGCTCAGGCGGAGGAAGATGCGGTCCGAGCCGCCTGGCATGGCACCCAGGCCGGCGTGAAGGCCTCCGAAGCGGCGCTCAGCGGCGCCAAGGTGGATCTCGAACGAACCGTGATCCGTTCTCCAATCGATGGCGTGGTCATCTCCCGAAACATCGAGGACGGCCAGACGGTCGCCGCCTCGCTCCAAGCCCCCGAACTGTTTTTGATTGCCAACGATCTGCGCAGGATGCAGGTCAACGCCAACGTGAGCGAATCCGACATCGGCCTGATACATGAGGGCAAACCGGCCCATTTCCGAGTCGATGCCTATCCCAATCAAACCTATCAAGGCATCATTTCCCAGATCCGCTACAACGCAACAGACGTAGACGGAGTGGTGACGTATATCACCCTGATCGAGGTGCAAAACGATGACTTGTCACTCCGGCCGGGAATGACCGCGAATGTGACATTCGAAGTCGCTCGAACCGATAACGTCATCTGCATCCCCAACGCGGCATTGCGTTTCAATCCGGATCCCCCCACGGTCGGGGGGCCGATGGGCTCCAAAAAGAAAGGCCCCCGCAAACCGACCGTTTATGTGGAAGTCAACGGGAAACCGGTCAAGAAAGAAATCAGCATCGGGCTGAGTAATGGCTCGGTCACGGCGCTGACCAGCGACAATCTCCAGGAAGGCGATCCAGTCATCATCGAACGCAACTGGTTACCCGGCCGCAAAAGCCGGAGAAACCCCGTGCAAACACGACGCAGACGGTAGCAGACAAACTTGATCAAGCCCCTGAAAAACCGAATGCACCGCGACAGCGAAAATGGAGCTTCACTGGTGGAGGTTTGTGAGGTCTACAAGACCTACCACGTGGGCGAGATTGATGTCCCGGCCGTCCGCGGCATCAGCCTGAAGATCAAGCGTGGCCAGCTCCTTGCCATCATGGGGCCGAGCGGTTCGGGTAAATCCACCCTCATGCACATCCTGGGCTGCCTGGATCGATGCGATCGCGGCGAGTACCGGCTAGACGGCACCGATGTCACGCGCCTCTCCAAACGAGATCGGGCTACCCTGAGAAACCGGAAAATCGGTTTCGTCTTTCAAAGCTTCAACCTGTTGTCGCGAACGACCGTGCTTGACAACGTCGCCCTGCCGTTGACCTATGCCGGTGTGGGCCGAAAGGAACGCCGGCGCCGCGCAGCAGAAATGCTCGAACGCGTAAGCTTGAGCGATCGATCGCACCACCTGAGCAATCAACTCAGCGGTGGCCAGCAGCAGCGCGTCGCCATCGCTCGATCGCTCATCACCCATCCCGTCCTCCTGCTCGCCGATGAGCCGACCGGCAACCTTGACACACGAACCGGTACCGAGATCATGGCGCTCTTCCAGGAGCTCAACCGAGAGTCCGGCCTGACGATCGTGCTGGTCACCCACGAACCCGAAATCGCGCGATACACCCAGCGGGCGATCGCGGTCCGGGATGGGCGGATCGCTTCAGATTCCACGAATGGATCCATCCACCAGGCGATCCCACTTCCGCCGGACCAGGCTGCCGATTCGGATGTTTAAATGGCCAACTGAGCAACGTCGCAAAGGCATTAGATAGGGTACGCATCATGATGATACGACATGGAACAGTTCGGTTGCCGCTGGCAGGAGTCATGATTGGGCTCCTGTTGATTGCGGGTAGCGCCTGTCGAAAAACCAAGGAGCAGGACAAGCCCAAAGGCCCACCCGCACCACCCAAGCACGACACACCCGAAGTCGAATCGTCGAACACGGTTGCATCTACAAATCAGCCCGTAGGGACTCTGCCTCCCCTGCAAATACAGCAACCCTCCAGGGATGACGTATCAGAACCGGCGGAAGACATCAGACCCAGAACAGAGGAACGCGCCGAAGAACGATTGCGAATGGTAGAACGACAGATCAAGGCGCATCGTTTCAGGAATAAGCAGGTGCTCGAGGCAATGACTCAGGTACCGCGTCACTGGTTCGTACCCGACGAATACCAACGGTTTGCCTATTCCGACCACCCGTTGCCCATCGGCTACGACCAAACGATCGCGCAACCCTACGTCGTCGCGCTGACGACCAAACTCCTGGACGTGGAGCCCGGCGACAAGATTCTTGTGATCGGGACCGGCTCCGGCTACCAGGCGGCGGTTCTCGCCGAACTGACCGACCAGGTATTCATCATCGAAAACATCGAGCCACTCGCCGAACGCACTGCCCGGCTCTTCGAAGAGAAGGGCTACCTCACGATCCAGACGCGCGTAGGAGACGGAAACGAAGGCTGGCCCGAGGAGGCACCATTCGACGCGATGATCGTATCCTGCGCGCCGGACGCGGTGCCGCCTCTTCTGGTACAACAACTGGAGTTCGGAGGGCGGATGTGCATCCCCGTAGCCGTGGGGGAGACCCAACAGAACCTGATCCTGATGGAGAAGGACTGGGAAGGCGACCTGATCCGCCAGCGTATCGAGGCCGTCACCTTCGCCCCCTTGACCCCAAAAAAGCAAGCAGGGAGGCAGTAGACCGCTCCCCACGCCGCAATGGATCACATATCTCTGAAGTCCTGTGCCGGCGGCCGGTTGGCATACCCAAGCGAAGCGCGGGCAAGGTGCCAGGTGCCATGCTTATACGACTCGGCCTTTGGGGGTCGGGTGAGCATACCTGCTCCGACTCCCACTCAAACCCGAATCCGTCGTTTTCGTATTTTCGACATTTCAAAAGCGGTTCAGTGGCTTTTCGTCCGAACCCGATACTCCGAACATGGCGCCAAGCGTCGTGCCTTGGCCTCATTCAGACGCATCGCCATCACACCGTTCATGTGACGGGCATGGCGACAGTTCGGCCGATGGTAGTACCAGGCATGCCGGCCAGTGATGACTTCGGGATTGTCCGCCGGCGTTTTGAATTGTTTCCAGATGCCGCGCCCATCACGCCAGGCACTCTCCTCATGACGTAGATATTCGGCGCGGCGCGAGAATCGCATAGCGCGGTCCAGCCAGCCGTAACCCTGAAAAATGAGTTCGGCGCCGACGTCGCGCCCGCCGGGAACAGGTGTTGCGAAGACCCTCAATCGACCCAGCGCATCACGGCGAGAAGATCCGCCCGGTGTGTCGTCGAATGAGATGCGAAGCCGCCGTTCTCCAACCTGGTCCGTTAGAAACCGCGCCGCTTCCTTGGCTATCGGTTGACCGCGATCCGGACAGATAACACCCAGCAACACTGCCTTTTCCCCATTATCCAGTTCCAGCGTCCCTCCAACGAGCACCTTCGAGACTCCGACGATCTCGGACAGCACAATCTCGGTATCACGCTCGCGCCGCTTCGGCGGGGGCCCCGATTGACGTTCACCTCGGGCATCTCCCGGCGGACGGGTTCGTTTCTCATCGCCACTCCGATCCGGTCGGACAGGCTTGTCTTTTCCCTCGGCGGCCTTGCGGTCCAGCGCCTGGCAGCGCCTGCACAAGCGTCGACCCGCTCGAACCGCCTCCTTTGCGGAGGGAAACGTGATTCTGTTTTCCGCTTGAATTCTTCTGGCCGATGCACAATCCCGAGGATGGTTGTGATAGACCTTGCCCTTCTTGGCCGCGATGATCTCCCCGGCCTCGGTTGCTTGGATGGCCCCCGACAGGAGCATCAACGACATCAGGGATGCCAAGATAATCGAACGCCGGCGATTCATGGCCTGCCTCCGCTGCCCCCCGAGATGTGACATCGGTTTCCAACCGGTGCCATGAGGCACTGCTTCAAGCAATGCCGAATACCCTATACGTGTTCGTTACTCAATCCATACATACATAGGCAGCCACCCAATCCGAGACCCGATCGTAAGCAAGTCAATCACCGAAACCGCCCAATCGAAAGCCCGAAAAACCCGCCCATCCTGATATCCATATATTGTTTTTGCTGCTGCTGCTGTTGCTGCTGTTGCTGCTGTTATTGTTATAGTTGTTGTTGTTGTTTTGACTTTTTGACGTTTCGACGTTTCGACGTTTCGACGTTTGACGTCCCCCCTATTCCCCCGCCTTCCGAAAAACCGCAACGACATCCTCGACCGGAACGACGAAGAGTTGATTGTCCCCCTCGAAATCAACGGGAATGATGTGCTTGGGATTGAACAAGACCTTGTCGTATTGCCGGATGGGGAAATCATCATCATGGTCGACCAGGGCGGAGACGGCAACAATTCGTCCGGTCAATGTCGGGATCTCGATGTTGTCGGGAAGTTGAATGCCGCCGCGCGTCTGTTTTTTGTCCGCGTCTTTTCGGATCAGCACGCGATCGCCAAGCGGCTCGACGATTTCCAATTTTGTCCGGCTTGTCTTGGACTCTTTGTTTCCCATGATGGGGCAATGGTCTCTCGCTAGCCGATCATCGAAATCACGTGCCGGGTGCCATGCTTACACATCCCGGCCGCATCGGGATGGGTAAGCATGCCGAAAGCATACTTCGCCGGGTGTGCCACTGCTTCTAGCAGTGCGACCGACCGAAACCCTCGCCCGTACGTTCAATCGTCAATCAACATGAACGAACACGGCACCGGTATTCAACCTATGCACCATTCTCCTCATGAGATAGACGCCCAGTCAACGACCTGTTCTCAATCTCGGGAGGACATTCGAACCAATCGGGAGGTACTATCCCCATGGCTCAGGAACAGTTCGTTACCCTTCAGTTCATATCCGTATTTTCGCAAGTTGCCGTCCATGTCGAACTCGATTTCGCCATCGGCCTGTTTGTAATGGCCGGAGATGGCATGAGATCGGTTATCCCCGTATTGAGCCGATGCCGTGAATGTGTGATCCTGACTGAAAGTCACGCTGGCAATGGGACTGTTCGAACTACTCGAATGATCAGCAGTCCAGGTTCCGGTCAGGCCGGAACAGCCGGTCATCCATGCCAATACCACGATGCATGAGACGTATTTCAAATAGCGCATCTCAAATCCTCCATTCTGGTCCAGGATAAAAAGTGACCTATCGGTTGCCCGAAACGCTGGGTTCGCATTGTGCAGCCGATCCACTCCATGTCAAGACGACTTCAGGGTGTAGCAGATGGATGGCCGGAGGTCTCCGGGGTGAAACCCGCCAATCGATGAACCGATACCGCGGCCCTCTGGTTGGGCAGGGCGACACCGGAGAATCGGTGCGTCGTCCGTGAGACCTGTTGCACCGCCTTTCGAGACGCGCGGATCAATCCACCGGGCATCACGAAGGCCGTCAACACGAGCAGGGCACAGAACCCGAGTGAAATCTTCAGGGCGTGGCACCGGTTCGCCGCAATGCCGACCGCCGGCTTCCGGAGATAACAGGTCGCCAGAATCCGCAGGTAGTAGGCCGCCGCAACAGCCGCGTTGAGCGCGCCGATGACGACCAGCACAATCAGACCAGTGGACCGCATGGACGACACCTCAACAAGCGCCGAAGCAGGATCGGCGGCGGAAAGTACGGCGCTGAAGAGGGCGAGCTTGCCAAGGAAACCGCCGGTCAGCGGAAAGCCCATCAGGCCAAGGACGCAGATCGCCAGGGCCAGGCAGGCCCAGGGATGCCGCCGGGCGGCGCCGGCTAGATCGTCGAGTTGTTCGATCGAATCTTCAGGATCGTCGGGTCCGGCCATTCGGAAGAAGGAGATCGCGGCGAAGGCCCCAAGGTTCATCACGCCATAGACGGCCATATAAAAGAGCAGGGCCGTCAGACCGTTGCGCATGGGTGAAGATTCGGCCGCGCCGCCCAGGCCCGGGCCCGCGACCAGGGCCATCAGCATGTAGCCCGAATGAGCAATGCTGGAATAGGCCAACATGCGTTTGATGTTGTGCTGCATCAGGGCCAGGGTGTTGCCGACGGTCATCGTCGCCGCGGCCAGGGCCCAGAGCGGCCAGAAGATCGCATCGGAGTGCTGCCAACCGGTCAGCGTCAGGATTTGAATCAGCGCGACGAAACCGGCGAGCTTCGGTACGAATCCCAGCATGCCGGTGATCGGCGACGCGGCGCCCTGATAGACGTCGGCAACGTAAAAATGGAACGGAACGGCGGCGATCTTGAAGGCCAGCCCCCCCATAGAAAAAAACAATCCGACGAGTACCAGCGGATCGCCCATCGCCTCCGGCGTCGCGAGCGCCCCCATGATCGAAGGCCCACGCGCCGGATCGGCGACGAAGAGTGTCAGGGTACCGGCCGCGCCGTAGAGGAAGCTGAAGCCGTAAAGCGTGATGGCGGCGGCGAAGGCGCCGAGGAAGAAGTATTTTCCCGTCGCCTCCTGCGCCTGGATGTCCCGCCGAGAAAGACCGATCAGGATATACGTCGGAACACTGACGAGCTCCAGCGCCAGGAAGAGCAGAACGAGATTGTTGGCCACGGCCACGAGGGAGACGCCGCAGAGGGAAAACAGAATGAGGGCTGTGAATTCGCCGCGCTCCCGATCCTCGGGAACGTGTCGGTTCACAAGGAGTATCAGAACACCCACGCACAGTGTGACCAGCCGAACATACCAGACGAGCGGCCCATTATTCAACGCCGCAACTTCGAATTCGCCGAGTGACGACTCGACCAGGCGCGCTGCTGCGAACAGGGCCCCGGCAATACTGAGCAGGGCCACCGCCGTCGAGCCCTGCGAGGTCACCCTCGACAATCCAAACAGAAGGATGAGCGACGCGCCGACGGCCAGGATCAACTCCGGCAGCAACAGTTCGAGAATAGGGTGCATATCCATCAGGGTTCACCCCTTGGCTGAGACAATACACCCCCTTGCTGGAACAATACAAGGGGAGCATCGGCGTCCCGCCGGTCGTGGTTTTTTTTTTTTTTGTTTTTTGTGTTTTTGTGGTGTTTTTTGTTTTTTTTGTTTATCGAGCGAGGAACATCGGCATCTTGCCGGTCGTCTAAAACTCGGGGGAGTCCCGTCTCGACAATCGCAACCGTCTCATCGGCGGACCACGGATGAACCCGGGCCAGCACGGCACGATCGAGCGCCGGCTCCATCGCGTTCATGACGGGCTTGGGATAGATACCCAGAAACAGACAACACAGCGCGATCGGCGCGAGGATGCCGACTTCGCGGGGTGTCAGATCCTGCGTCAGCCCTGCCGAATCATCAAACCCGTGGCCGGGCTCCTTCAGCGGACCGAACAGCACGCGCCGGGCCATGTGGAGCATGTAAATCGCGCCGAGCAGAATACCCGTCGCCGCGGGCACCGCGTACCAGATGCCGAGGGGGCCGGCGACACCAAAACGACTTTCGGCCGATGTGAATGTCCCCAAGAGCACCAGGAACTCGCTGACAAATCCGTTCAACCCCGGCAGACCGATGCTGGACATGGTGAAGACAAGCAGGAAGAAGGCCATGATCGGCATCTTACGGGCGAGGCCGCCGATCTCGGCCATCTCGCGCGTGTGGTAGCGTTCGTAGATCATGCCGACGACGAGGAACAGGGCACCGGTGCTGAGGCCGTGATTGACCATGTAGAGCAGCGAACCCGTCAGCCCCGCCATCTTCAGGCTGAACATGCCCAGCAGGCAGAAGCCCAGGTGGGAGACGGAGGAGTAGGCGACCAATTTTTTGATATCCGTCTGCACCCAAGCGGCAACGGCGCCGTAGAGGATGCCCACGATGGCCAGCACCCCGATGATCGGTGCCAGGGCAATCGTCGCGGTCGGCAGCATCGGCAGGCTCAGGCGAAGAAAGCCGTAGGTGCCCAGCTTGAGCAGGACAGCCGCGAGGATGACCGACCCGGCCGTGGGCGCCTCGACGTGGGCCAGCGGCAGCCAGGTATGGAGCGGAAAGAGCGGCACCTTGATCGCGAATCCGGCGAAGAAGGCGATGAACAGCCACCACTGCTCCGCGGAGGAAAGGTACCCCTCGGCGGCGAGGCGATAGAGCACGTCGAGATCGAACGTGAAGATCCGCGCCCCCGCCGGTCCGAGCGGAAACATCGACGCCTTCCAGCCGAGGTAGAGCACGGCGGCGAAGGTGAGCATGCTCCCCGTCAACGTGTAGATAAAGAACATGTTCGCGGCCTTCTGCCGCTGCGGCCCGCCCCAGATCCCGATCAGAAAATAGAGCGGGATGAGCGTGAACTCGAAGAAGA